>JAGGZG010000126.1 GCA_021162125.1 Anaerolineae bacterium | reverse complement strand
GGCTGTGGTGGCCTCGGAGCCGCCGTCCACATTGGCGAAGGGTGCTTCAGCACTCTTCGCCTGCTCAGCCTGGACGTTCACGTCCAGGCGACGCGGCAGCAGCACCGACTTTTCTCAAGTACTGATACTCAGCGTAATTTGGCTCAGTGAAAACAGAGCCAGGCCCGATATGCACTTTTGACTCTCCAGGGCGTGATGTGTGCAACGTGACCTTCACGCATCACAGATCATGTTTCACGGCCAGGCAAACGAAGAGTGGGAGGAAAAGGGGGGATGACCAAGCGCATCCTGATCGTTGACGATGAAGAAAGTGTGGTGTTCTTTCTGGGAGAGAATCTGTCCAATCTGGGGGCGGAGTACGAAGTGAAAACGGCCTGCTCCGGCGAGGAAGCTCTGGAAAAAATGTCCGTCCACCACTTTGATCTGGTCATCACCGATCTGCGGATGCCGGGTGTGGATGGGCTGGAATTGGTGGAACAGGTGCGAGCCCACTATCCGCAGACCCGCCTGATCTTGATGACTGCCTTTGGCTCTGACCAGGTAGAGGCCGAGGCCCGCCGCCTGCAGGTCTATCGCTACATTACCAAACCGTTCCGTGTCGAAGACCTGGTAGATGCGGCACGGCAAGCGCTGGGAGAGATGGCCATCAGCCAGAAGGGAGTTCTGGTTCTGTCCGATGAGCGCTTTGAGGCCATCACTCGCTGCTTGTCGGACCTGCGCTTCGAGATAGGAGCGCAATGCATTCTGCTGGCCGACATCATGGGCCAGCTCATCACCCAGGTGGGGCTTACCACCAGCCTGGAGGTGGATGTCCTGACCTCTCTCATCGGTGGGGGTTTTGCCACTACTTTCGAGGTGGCCCGTCGCTTGAGACAGGATCAGGCATTTAACCTGAACTACCAGGAAGGGAATCGTTACGACATTTATTCCTCCAACGTGGGTGATAACCTCTTTCTGACTATCATCTACGACAAGAGGGCACGAAGTAGTCGCATTGGCCTTGTCTGGCTCTACACCAAGAGAGCCATTAAGAAACTGCTGGAAATAACTTCCGTGGCGGAGGTAGCTCGGATCGAGGAATTACTGAGCGACGACTTTGGTACTTCCCTTAGCCGGGAATTGGATTCCCTGTTTGATGAGGTTCTGACCGGCCCGCCAGTTGAGGCAAGCATTTCGGATGTAAAACCACACCAGGATGAGCAGAAGGAACTACCCACCGACCGGCCGGCAACTACTTTTTCCCTGGAGCAAGCCATACGAGCGGGACTGTTGGATGAGAGATTTGCGTGTGATGAGTGAGCCACTATCTCTTCAAAACTGGAGTAAAAAAGATGTTATCCCCCAGGTTGGATATCACCGTAGAGCAACTGGCAGGCGTTGAGAAGTGTCTGGATAATCTCCAGCAGGAGACAGAGGCCCGCTGGGTGCTTCTGACTGACGTTACCGGCCAGTTTATCGGTGGATGCGGCCTCCTCTGTAGCATGAATAGTCTGAACGTAGAAGCACTCTCTGCCCTGGCGGCGGGTAACCTGGCGACTACCCGCGAAATGGCCAGACTGACGGGCGAAGAAGCTCGCTTCAAGTTACTATTGTACGAGGGAGACTGTCAGAGTGTGTATCTCTCTGACGTGGGGGGAGAATTCGTCCTGGTTATAGCATTCGACAACTCCGTTTCTATCAGCGCAGTGCGGCTGTACACCAAGCAGACTGTGGATCGCCTCCAGGAGATTCTGCACCGGGCCAGGGCTACGGTCTCACCACCACCTGTTGGCCTGGACGAGGATTTTGGGCAGTTGCTGGCCAGCGAGATGGAGTTCTCTTTCTGAATCGGGCCGGGCGCGGAATGGTTGCCAGACAGAGATGAGGTAGGACTGTGTTCATCAACCGCAGGCTGCGGGAGCTGAACCTGAAAATCGTGTACTACGGACCTGCTCTCAGCGGCAAAACGACTAATCTGGTCTATATCTATAATCACACCAGGCCCGAACTGCGGGGAGATTTGATCTCGCTGAAGACTCGCGAGGACCGCACTATATTCTTCGACTACCTACAACTGGAGTTGGGGCAGATCAAGGGCCTGAAGCCCAAGTTCAACCTCTATACAGTGCCTGGACAAGTTTATTACGCCGCCAGCCGTAAGCTGGTGTTGCAGGGGGCTGATGGCGTCGTCTTCGTAGCCGACTCCCAGACTTATCGCATGGTAGACAACGTGACTTCCTTGCAGGACATGCGCGGTTATTTGCGGGAACTGGGCATTGATCCCTGGTCTGTGCCGTTGGTGGTGCAGTTCAACAAACGAGACTTACCCGATGCGGCCGGAGTATCAACATTGCGCTCCCTCCTGCGCCTGAACAGGTCTATACCATGTCTGGAATCGGTGGCTACGGAGGGTGCCGGTGTTTTCGATACTTTGAAAACGATCATTAACCTCGTTGTGTCCAGTGTACAGAAAAATATTTAGACAATGATCAAATCCCAATGACCAATGAGCAAATCCCAATGGCTAAATCTCAGGGAGGCTTTGATCGCGCCGGGGAGAGGGGCGGGAACGATGGACGAGAGACTGAACTTCACCGCAGCACAGCAACAGCGCATTGACGATTGCCTGAACACTTTGTTGGCCAAAACTAGAGCGCACGGCGTGCTCCTGGCCGACGCTACCGGCCAACTGATCGGCAAAGCAGGAATCGCAAATGACCGGAAAGCGACGGCGTTGTCCACGCTCTCGGCCGGTAGTTTCGCCGCTACATCCGAGATGGCCAAATTCCTGGGGCGCGCCACTCATTTCAGTCAGCACTTTCACGAAGGGGAGGATTACGGTATCTACTCCGCCACCGTCAATCCATCTCTCCTCCTGACCGTCACCTTCGACGCCGAGGCCAAACTGGGCCTGGTGCGCATCTTCACCAAGCGGGCAGTTGAGGAGTTGGAAAGGATCACCGCCGAGGCGCAGGAAAATCAGGATCAGGGGGATGGGATTGACGAAATGATGGATTCTGAGTTCGGCCAGCTTCTGGCGGATGAACTGGATTCCCTTTTCGCTGAGTAGTTGCGAACCTTCCAACTGGTTATTGCCTGCGGGAGGGGTATCACGAATAACAAGGAGTGATCATGACTTTGGATATTGTCGAAAGCCTGGAAGAAGCCTTGCACGGGCTACAAGAAATATCACCCTACGTGATGGGTTCGGCAGTGGTGACCAGCGATGGCTTCGTGGTCGCTTCTGACCTGCCCAGCGAGATGGATGAGAAGAAGATCACCGTTATGGCTATGGCTATGCTGACCCTGGCCCAGGAAACGATGAGCGAACTAAGTGCCTCTGACCTGGAGCGGGTTCTGGTCGAAAGCAAAGACAGCTATATTGTGCTGCTCAACGCCGGCCCAGACGCGGTCGTGGCCGCAGTTGCTGAGAAAGAAGCTGTGTTGGGGTTGCTTCTGGTGGCCATGAGGCAGACAGTCCAGCGAGTCGAGGGGATTCTCACAGCGTAGTCAGGTGCCCGGCCTCTGCACGACAAAAGGAGTAAACGTTTATGAAAACACGTCGTCCTGGCAGTTTCCCCCGGAACAGGCAGGCTGCTCTCGTCCGCATCCTGGAGGAGATGAACGAACAGGGACAGTTCAGGACCTCGGTGCTGGTCAGCGCCGATGGATTGCCTCTAGCTTCAGTAACCTCCCATTTTGAGGCCGAGACCACGGCGGCGATGGTGGCCCTGGTCAAGAACGTGGCCCATCGGGCGCGGACTTACATCGGCTTGCAACAGGTGGACGAAGTTTCCATCGTGGACGACGATAAGATGCGACTGGTCTGCCGTCCCTTTACAGTGGGTGACGAGGAACTGGTGCTGACCGTCGTGGCGCCACCTTATCGCACTTACCGCCGCCTGACTAATCGCGCTATCCGTGAGATTAAGCGCATCTGGTTCTGAGCACGCAACACGACTTGGAAGGTCAAAAATGCTGGGCCTGGCTCTGTTTTCACTGAACCCAATTGCGCCGAGTGTATAGAAGTACTTTTGCAGATTTCACAAAGTGGCTATGCATGGATCGCGCCCCCCTCTAGCTCCCCCCGTGGAACGGGGGGAGCTAGAGGGGGGCGCGATCCATGCACAGCCACTTTGTGAGATCTGCAAAAGTACTGACACAGAATCACACGAAAAGTTCTGTGGAAATCTGGGTGCTTCTGTGGCGAAATCGAACCGTCCACGGTCAGGTTGCCTGGCGACTGAAGTCGCGGCTATGGCCGGCAGAGCCCGCTGACGTGGGCTATCTGGAGTCGCCGCAGGGTGACTTGGCGCAGTGTAGGTGCGGTTTCAACCGCCACCTCGATACCAAGGACAATACCCATGAGCTATATCCTTCTCACCAACGACGACGGCTTTCACCATCCCGGCCTGCTGGCCCTAAAAGACGCGCTGGCTACCCTGGGTGAGGTGGCCGTCATGGCCCCAGACCACAACTGGTCGGCGGCGGGGCACACCAAGACCATGCACAAACCCCTGCGCGTCAAGGACGTCACCCTACCCGATGGCACCCCGGCCCACGCTTCCACCGGCGCGCCCTCGGATTGCGTCGCCCTGGTCGTGCTCGGCGTCCTGGGCCCCCGCCGCCCCGACCTGGTAGTCTCGGGCATCAATCAGGGAGCGAACGTAGGGCAGGACATCACCTATTCGGGCACAGTGGCAGCCGCGATGGAGGGTGTGATCTCCGGCATCCCATCCATTGCCGTCTCCCTCGATTCCTACGAGGCACGGGATTTCACTTTCGCCGCGCAGGTAGGGGCCAGCGTGGCCCGCCTGGTATTGCAGCATGGCCTCCCACCTCACACGTTGCTCAACGTCAACGTCCCGGGCCGGCCGGCGGAGCAGATCGCCGGCGTGCGCGTCACCCGGCTGGGACAGAGGGTGTACCGTGACGTGCTCATCGAGAGGCAGGACCCTCGAGGCCGTCCCTATTACTGGATCGGCGGTGAGCCACCCGGCGGCGCGGTGGACGAGGAGGGCACCGACATCTGGGCCCTGGCGGGAGGCTATATTTCCATCACGCCCCTGCGGATGGACATGACCGAGTACGAGTTGCTTAGCGAGATCGAGAGTTGGCTGGCCGATTGGTCGCTCGACCTGGGCAGGAGGTGAAAAAGCGATGGACTTCTGGGAGACCATTGAGAGACGACACAGCGTGCGCCGTTTTAACGCGGATCACGACGTCGCACCGGAGATCGTGGAGCGCATCTTACGGGCGGCCATCCTGGCCCCCTCGGCGGGCAATTGCCAACCGTGGCATTTCTTCGTCGTGCGTGACGCTGAGATCAAGGAACTGCTGGCCGAGGCTGCCGGGGGACAGCGATTTGTCGCCGAGGCCCCGGTGGTCATCGTCGTCTGCGCCGAGCCCGCTCGCTCCTCCGCACGCTACGGGTCGCGTGGCAGCAGCCTCTACTGTCTGCAAGATACCGCCGCCGCCACCGAGCACATCCTCCTGGCGGCAACGGCGTCGGGCCTGGGCTCGTGTTGGGTAGGGGCTTTCAGCGAGAGAGCAGCGGCTCAGGCGCTGCGACTGCCCGGTCACCTGCGCCCGGTAGCCATGGTGCCCATCGGCTACCCTCTCAGGCCCACGGTCCGCAAAACCGCGCGACGAGGACTGGACGAGGTCGTCACCTACGTCTGACCGGAGGCCGGTCCTGTCCGCCGAGGGTCTCCTGGCCAAGTAAACGGGGCGTTGGGCCATTCTGAGCCGAAGCCCCTCACTTCGTTCAGGATAAACGCTGCGGAGGCGAAGCAGCTCGTCTTTCCCCCCACCTCCCACTCCGTGGGTAACGCCGATCAAGAACCCCGTTTTCTCCAAGAAAACGGGGTTCTCACTATTGCGCTATTCTACAGTGGTCGCAATTGACGGGCGGGTGAAAAGCGGATATAATTCTCCACGGTGATGGTGGTCAACCACGCCAGCGGTAAAGCGGGGACCGTGGGTCCAAACACTTCATTCTTCATTGCAAAGGAAGGAATAGCTATGCCCAGATACGCATTTTTCCAGGGCGAGTTCGTGCCCATTGAAAAAGCTAAAGTCAGTATAATGACCCACGCTTTTAACTACGGCACCAGCTGTTTCGAGGGCATCCGTGCCTACTGGAACGAGGAGGACGAGCAGCTTTACGTCTTTCGCATGAAGGAACACTACCAGCGCATGTTGCGTTCCGCCCGCATTCTTCAGATCAAACTCCCGTACACTGCGGACGAACTCGGCGACCTGACCCTGGAATTGTTGCGCAAAGAGGAATACCGCCAGGACACCTACATACGCCCCCTGGCCTACAAAAGTTCCGAGGGCATCGGGGTGCGTCTGCACGACCTGGAGGACGACCTGACGATATTCGCCGTACCTTTCGGGCGCTACATCGAGCGGGAGGAAGGCGCGCGGGCCGGGGTCTCATCCTGGCGGCGGGTGGACGACAACGCGATCCCGGCGAGGGCCAAGATCACCGGGGCATACGTCAATTCCGCGCTGGCCAAAACCGAGGCCCTGCTGAACGGATACGATGAGGCTATCGTCCTCACCCAGGATGGCCACGTCTCCGAGGGGAGTGCCGAGAACCTGTTCCTGGTCAAGAACGGGCAACTGGTCACTCCACCGGTGACGGCAAACATTCTGGAGGGGATTACGCGGGCGACGGTCATGGAGATTGCCTGCGAGGAACTAAACCTGCGGACGATCGAGCGGCGGATTGATCGCAGCGAACTGTACACCGCCGACGAAGCTTTCTTCTGTGGCACCGGTGTGCAGATAGCAGCCATTATAGAGATTGACCGCCGGCCCGTTGGCGGGGGCAAAATCGGCCCCGTGGTCAGCCAACTCCGCGATCTGTACTTCAACGTCGTGCACGGCAAAGTGCCCAAGTATCGGGAGTGGTGCACGCCGGTCTATTGAGAGCCCATTCTCCAAGAGCCCCGTTTTCCGGGAGAAAACGGGGCTCTCAGCCCGCGGTGGTCTCCCGGTAACGTGTTGGTCGCTCAGACCCGCCCGAACGTTCACGTTCGGGCTACGAGATGTAAGGCCCTCCGGGCCTCTGAAGCCCCCGGAGGGGGCTTCCCACCGTTCGGCTGAGCCCAGTCGAAGCCTCGTAGCCGGGCGGGCTTGTCCTGAGCGCAGTCGAAGGGTTAGCGCCTGGCGGGGCGGACGAGGAGCACCAACACACGAGAGGGAGATTACCCAGCCCGCCGCCTCGCGTCTTTCGGATAAGGAGGCTGGTGAGGAGTTTTCGAACGCTCTCTGACACCCGGAGGAGAGGACGTTTTTATGGAGTGGAAACCACGTCGCATTCGCGGCGTTCTGACAGGCATGGGCCTGGTGGCCGGTATCGTGATCCTGGATACCCTGCTGGTGATGTGGATCGCTCACAAGCCCGTGGACCTGCTGACCTTCGTCCTGGGGCTGATCGTGGCCCTCAGCCTGCCCGTGTTAGTGCTGATGGTTTACTGGTTGTACAGCCTGGCCGGGATGCGATACACGTTGGACCGCAACGGGCTGGTGATCACCTGCGGCGCGACGAAGCAAATCGTGCCTATGGATAGCATCCGCCAGGTAATGCCCGGCGCGGGCCTCGTCCTGGAAGGACGGATGCACGGAGTGCGTTGGCCGGGTTACTGGCTGGGTCACGGTCGCCTGACCAGGCTGGGGCTGACCCTATTCTACGCCACCGCACCCCTGAACGAGCAACTTCTGGTGGTCACGCCCACACTGACCTACGCCATCTCTCCGGCTGACGCGGAGGCATTCACCCAGGCATTCGAAACTCGCCGACAATTAGGCCCCCTCAAACGCTGGTCACAGGAATCACAACAAGCCAGATTTGCCTCCTGGCCCATCTGGAGTGACCGCGTGGGCCACGTCTTCCTGGGTCTGGGCCTGCTGCTGAACGCCGGGCTTTTCGCCTACCTGTGCTGGCGCTTTCCCGGCTTGCCGTCTATTGTGCCGCTACACTTTGACGCCGCCGGTGCGGTGGATCGTAGCGGCGCACGCAAAAGCCTGTTCATTCTACCACTGATTGGCCTGCTGATCTGGGGTGGCAACAGCGCATTGGGCCTGCTCCTCCGTGCCAGAGAGCGCGTGGCAGCCTACCTGCTGTGGAGCGGGACGCTGCTCGTCCAGATATTGCTGATCGTGGCCATGCTCGCCCTCCTGCGCTAAACGGTGAGGTTGATGGAAAGTGGGGGAGTTTGTCTGCGGATGGGAAATGGGGTATAATCGGGAAAAGCGGGCATACTGAGCGCCGTTTGGTTCTGTCGAGCACGTGTTGCGTGCGCTGACCTGAGCTCACGTTTCTCATACGCGCTCAGTAGGATCCCAGGAAATCGAGGTGAAGGGACGATGATGCGTTTAGACCGATTTACCGAGCGAGCGCAGGATGCAGCCATGCGCGCCTACGAAATCCTGCAACGCTATGGCCATAACCAGGTGGATACCGAGCATCTTTTGCTGGCTCTGTTGGAGCAGCCCGAAGGCGTGATACCGCAGTTGTTGGAGAAGCTAGGGGTGGACCTGCAAGTCATGCAGGCCCGGCTGGATAGCGTGCTGCGGGCCAGTCCAAGAGCCGCCGTGTACGGAGGGGGCACAGGACAGGTGTTCATCACCCCGCGCATGAAACGGGTGCTGGACCAAGCTAATCGGGAGGCCAGCCGCCTGCGGGACGAGTACATCTCCACCGAACACATCTTCCTGGCCATCGTCAGCGAGCGGAATACCCCATCGGCGCGCATTCTGAGCGATGCCGGGGTGACCAAAGACCGCGTTTACGACGCTATCAAGGAGATACGCGGTGGACAACGGATCACCAGCCCCACCGCCGAGAGCCGCTACGGCGTGCTGAACAAATACAGTCGCGACCTGACCCAACTGGCCCGCGAGGGCAAATTGGATCCGGTCATTGGGCGGGACGCCGAAATCCTGCGCGTGATCCAGGTACTCTCGCGGCGCACCAAGAACAACCCTGTGCTCATCGGTGAGGCTGGTGTGGGCAAGACGGCCATCGTCGAGGGCCTGGCCCAGAAAATCGCCGACGACGACGTGCCCGAGCTCCTCATGGGCCGCCGCGTGGCCTCGCTGGATCTGGGGGCAATGGTCGCCGGGGCCCGTCTGCGAGGCGATTTTGAGGAACGGCTGAAAGCGGCCATCGAGGAAATCCAGCGCTCCCAGGGTGAGATCATCCTGTTCATTGACGAAATTCACAACGTGGTCGGTGCTGGCTCGGCCTCCGGCGCACTGGATGCCTCCAGCCTGATGAAACCGGCATTGGCCCGTGGCGAGTTACAGTGTATTGGCGCGACCACGCTGGACGAGTACCGCCGCTACATCGAGCGCGATTCGGCGCTTGAGCGGCGCTTCGCGCCCATATTCGTCGAGGAGCCCAGCGTCGAGGAGACCATCGAGATGCTGCGCGGTCTGCGCGATCGCTACGAGGCACACCACAAGGTGACGTTCACCGACGAGGCACTGGTCACTGCGGCGCGGCTCTCGCACCGCTACGTCACCGACCGTCATCTGCCGGACAAGGCCATTGACCTGATAGACGAGGCAGCAGCCAAAGTGCGTGTCGCTATCTACGAGATGCCACCGGCGCTCAAGGCAAAGAAGAAAGAGATACAGCGACTCATGGCCGAGGAGGAGGCCGCCGGTGTGGCCCGCGACTACGAACGCGCGGCCGAGTTTAAAATCCAGCGCATCAAACTGGAACAGGAATTCCAGGCCGAACGGGAGGCATGGCGGCAGGAGAAAGGTTTGGACGAGATTGTGGACGAGAACGACATTGCCCAGGTAGTAGCTACCTGGACGGGCATCCCGGTCTCCCAGATAATGGAGGCCGAAGCGGAGAAGTTGGTGCACATGGAGGAGCGGCTACACGAGCGTATCGTCGGCCAGGATGAGGCAATCGAGGCCGTGGCCAACGCCATCCGCCGCGCGCGGGCCGGGCTCAAAGACCCCAGACGGCCCATCGGCAGCTTCATTTTCCTGGGCTCGTCGGGGGTGGGTAAAACGGAACTGGCCAAGGCGCTGGCCGAATTCCTCTTCGGCGACGAGGATGCGCTGATCACCGTGGACATGGGCGAGTACCAGGAGAGACACACCGTTTCGCGGTTGATCGGTGCACCGCCGGGCTACGTGGGCTACGATGAGGGTGGACAGCTCACCGAGGCCGTGCGTCGGCGGCCCTACCGGGTGGTGCTCTTCGACGAGATCGAGAAAGCACACCCGGAGGTGTGGAACTCGCTGTTGCAAATTCTGGAGGAGGGCCGTCTAACAGATGGTCGGGGCCACACCGTGGACTTCAGCAACACGGTGATCATCATGACCTCGAACATCGGCACCAAGTACGCAAACAAAGGCGGCACACTGGGCTTCGTCCGCAATCGGGAAGACGAGAGTAAGGACCTGCACGAGGCCCATCGTCAGATCGAGGCCGGCCTGAAAAAGACCTTCCGTCCGGAGTTCCTGAACCGTATTGACGAGGTCATTATCTTCCACACCCTGACCAGAGAGCACGTGTTGCAGATCGTGGATTTGCAGATGAAGGAGATCGAGGGCCGGTTAGCAGAACAGGGATTGAGCATTGAGCTGACCGACGCGGCGCGGGAGTGGTTGGCCGACGAGGGCTACGACCCGCAGTTCGGCGCACGCCCGCTGCGGCGCACCCTCCAGCGACGGGTGGAGAACCCGCTTGCGCTGCGGTTGCTGGAAGGGGAGTTCTCCCCCGGTGATGTGGTAGTCATAGACGCCGGCGAGGAAGGATTAGTGTTCACGAAGAAGGAATCGGTGGCACTGGAAACCATAGTACCGGTGGAGAAAGTGGCCGAGGCAATGGCATAGCTGGTGAGCAGTGTAGCCCTGTGCGGGGCAGATGAATGCCCATCGTATAAAGTGAGCAATGTGAGAGGGACGCCACCCATTCGGGAGCGTCCCTGTCACTGGGTGAGACCTCGGAGGTCTGGAGATAATTACATTTGCTAAATCCCCCTGCCGATGGTATAATCCCCTCCCGCATCTTGGTCCCTTTGCCAAGGAGGCTCAACTACATGGAAGCTATTGAAGAACAGATCGTATTGTTTCTGGAGCACCTGTTTAGCGCTATCGGCTGGTGGGGAGTGGTGGCAGCGATGACTATCGAATCGGCCTGTGTCCCCCTGCCCAGCGAGGTGACCATGCCCCTGGCCGGCTGGTTCCTCATTCAAAGCAAGGGCCTCCCGGTATGGCACACCCTGTGGGCCGGGTTCTACGGCGCGCTGGGCTGCACCATCGGCTCGGTGATTACTTACTGGGTGGGCGCGCTGGGTGGACGGCCCATCTTGGAGAAGTACGGCAAGTACGTGCTCATCTCCCGCCACGACATGGAGGTCGCCGATCGCTGGTTCAACAAATACGGGGAGGCCACGGCCTTTTTCTCCCGTCTGCTGCCCATCGTGCGCACTTTTATCTCGCTGCCCGCCGGCGTAGCGAGGATGAATTTCACCAAGTTCACGGTGCTCTCGTTCGTCGGTTCGTTCCTGTGGTGCATTGCCCTGGGATGGGCGGGCTTTGCCTTCGGGTCCAACTGGCGCCTGATCCGGGCCTGGATGCGGCCCTTTGATATTCCCATTGCCATCGTCCTGGTCGCCCTGGCCGGATGGTACATCTATCACCACGTCAAACGCCACCGCGAGCACGAGGCGCGGATTGCTGGGGAACCAGCCGAGTAGTTCCCAAGCATTCAATCAGGCAACCCTGTCACTCTGAGCTACTGCGGGACTTAGAGCGTGCTTGATGAAGAAGGAAATTAACCCATGAAACTCAGCCGCGAGGAAGTGGAACACATTGCCGAACTGGCCAAGGTGGGTCTGACCGACGAGGAAAAGACTTTGTTCCAGGAGCAGCTCTCGGCGATCCTGGAGTACGCCGAGATGTTACAGGAGATAGATACAACAGCGATTCCGCCCACGGCCACCGTCCTGCCGCTGCGCAACGTCATGCGGCCCGACGAGGTCCGCCCCTCACTTCCACGGGAGGACGTCCTGGCGAACGCCCCACAGTCCGAAGACGGCTATTTCCGCGTGAAGGCTATCCTCGAATAACCAACAAGCGATGAGATGCCGAGCTTGTGTCGCGTGGCGGGGCCTGTTGCAATACGTACAGTAAAGTTGAACCGCGTAAGGGGAGCCAATTGAAACTGCACGAACTCACCATCCATCAGGCGCGTTCATTGTTGAAGTCCGGGGAGATATCCGCGCTGGAACTTACCACGGCGGCTATAGACCGCATCCTCCAGGTGGATAACGAGGTCAAGGCCTATCTGACCCTGACCCCGGAACAGGCCCTGGAACAGGCCCGCCAGGCCGATGCCCGGTGGGATGCTGGTGAGGACATCCCACTGTTGGGCATCCCCCTGGCCATCAAAGACGTGATCTGCACCGAGGGCATCCCTACCACCTGTGGGTCGAAAATCCTGGAGAATTTCATCCCCCCGTACAGCGCTACAGTGATTGAGCGGTTGCGCGCAGCCGGGGCGGTGATCCTGGGCAAGACCAACACCGACGAGTTCGCCATGGGCTCCAGCACCGAGAACTCGGCCTACTTCACCACGCACAACCCCTGGGACCTGAGCCGCGTGCCCGGAGGGAGTAGCGGGGGCAGCGCAGCAGCTATAGCCGCAGACGAGTGTCTGGGAGCACTGGGGTCCGATACGGGCGGCAGCGTGCGCCAGCCGGCGGCGCTATGCGGCGTGGTGGGCATCAAACCAACCTACGGACGGGTCAGCCGCTACGGGCTGGTGGCCTTCGCCTCATCGCTGGACCAGATCGGCTCCTTCGGCAAGGACGTGACGGACTGCGCGTTGCTTCTCTCCGTGATCTCCGGCTACGACCCCCGCGATTCCACCTCGGTGAATAGGCCAGTGCCCGATTATCAGGCTGCGCTGCTGCCCGACGTCCGCGGGATGCGCCTGGGGGTGCCTCGCGAATATTTCATCGAGGGTATGCAGCCTGAGGTGGAGACGGCAGTGCGGGCGGCGATTGACCTGCTGGCCGAGATGGGCGCAGAGATTGTGGACATCTCGCTGCCGCACACCGAGCATGCCCTGCCCGTGTATTACATCATCGCCCCAGCCGAGGCCAGCGCTAACCTGGCCCGCTACGACGGGGTCAAGTACGGGTTCTCGTTCCCGGATGCCACGGACGTGTGGGATGCCTATCGCAAAACCCGGCAGTACGGGTTCGGCGCAGAGGTCAAGCGGCGGATCATGCTGGGCACCTACGCGCTCTCGGCCGGCTATTACGATGCCTATTACCTCAAAGCACAGCAGGTACGCACCCTGATCAAACAGGATTTCGATCGCGCATTCGAGCTCTGCGACGTCATCGTCTGCCCCACCGCACCGACCACCGCGTTCAAAATTGGCGAAAAGGCCGACGATCCATTGCAGATGTATCTCTCAGATGTGTTCACCCTGTCCGCGTCATTGGCCGGGCTGCCGGGACTATCGTTGCCTTGTGGCTTCGACGGGGAGGGACTGCCCATCGGATTGCAGATCATGGGCCAGACTTTCGACGAGCCCACCGTGCTCCGCGTGGCTTATGCTTATGAGCAGGCCACGGATTGGCACACCAGGACGCCAACGTTGTAAATCGCTGAGTGCGGAGTTTTAATTTCCGACTCTTCTGAAAAATTGCTGAGCGCAGTTTCCCTAACCTGCGAGAGAAGCCGGCGTTCATCTGCGTTTCAGTGGAGCCATGTCTCTCGTCAGAACTTGCCCCCCATCTCCTCCAGAACGATTGGCAGTGATCCCCCGTGGAGTAATTGATGGTGCTTTGCCCCCCACTCCAGCTCTCCCCGCGCTGCGGAGGGAGCAGCGGGCAGGGGGAGGAATTCTACGTGAATTTTTAGGAAATTTCTAATTGACTTTGGACATTCGTTGGTGTACAATAGATAAAGAAAAAAAGTAGTAGTATGGCCAGGCAGCCAGCCTGTCTGCGCAGCGCGGAATTCATGGAATTCATCCTGAACGAAACTTGCCCTGAGCACTATCGAAGGGTCGCGGGATTCATCGTAGCTTACTTACAGACTCACATCTGCCAACGCAGTCTTAGGGGCGGCCAGCGGTCAGGGGAATGACTTGCATAGGCCGCCTTCGTTTCTTTTTTGGGGGGGAGGGCCGTGATGCTGTGTGCACACGTGGACAACTGAGGAGGTTATTCGATGAGACATTCTACGTTCAGGCGAGCAGCCGCCGGACTGGCAGTGGTGCTGATTTTGATATTGGCACTGGGCCGTTACCCCCGGATCAGCAACGCAGTGGAGGTGCCACAGCCTGGCCCGCTGCAAATCCAGACCAGCGGCCCCAACACACCACTCAACGTCGGGGATTGGTATTCTAACGTCACCGGGGACAGTACTTATCACCTGCTCATCATCCCGGTGCCGGATACCTACCCGGCCACGCAGGACATCACCATCCGACTATTCGATCCGGAGTGCTATAACGCCGCCGGGCAAATCTACGACGAGGTGCGTGACGATACAAATAACGACACTACAGATATGGCCTATGCCGATACAACTCGTTTCCTCCTGCTGGCCCCCGATGGCGTCACGGTGGTTCAAGACACCACGTACCCACCGGCCGCGGACACCGACCAGCAATGGGTGATCTTCGCCACCTTCAACACTGCCACTTACGGGGCGGGGGAGTATGAGCTACGGATAACCACCGCCGACAACGACGACAACACCTGGCGTATTGACATCACCCCCGACGATCCGGATGGCATCCCCAATGGCAATGAGATCGGCACACCTTTCATGCGCATCACTTACCAGTTCGACCCGCCCCTCTCCCCGCCGGATATCCCGGAGTTCATCTCGTATGATCACACCTTCTGGTTCTACGTGCCTATCACCTGGACGCAGCCGACTCTCACCCTGCACAACTTCGATTTCGACTACCCTGGGCTTATGGCGGCGGACGCATCAATTACCTACGTGTCCCCCAGTGGCACGACCTATTCGGGCACACTGTCTGGCAACCAGGGATGGAACGACCCGGCCCTGGGGAATGGAGGGACAAGCCCCGTCCGCGCAGGGGATAGCGTCCCCACCGAGTTCGGCTGGTGGCAGATTCAACTCCACAACTGCTACAACAACAACCAGATCCTGGTCGAGGCAGAGGGCCTGCCCATGTACACGGACAGACCCGATCACCTGGCAGCCGACGTCGGGCTGACTAAGGTGCGCACTACCCCATCCCCGGTGCCGGTGGGCGGGACGGTGAGCTTCGACGTGACGATGACCAACAACGGGCTGACGGCTATCACCACGCTCCCTCTGGAGGACACCTACGACCCGACCTACCTGGACTTTCAGTCGGCACTGCCGGCCCCGGACTTCGTGGACGAGGCGACGGGCACGCTGCGCTGGGACAACTTGGCCCCACCGAGTGGGCTGGTACCCGGCCAGTCGGTGACGGTTACGCTGAACTTCACCGCCCTGGCCAGCACTGCCGGGCTGCCGGGTGGAGTAACGGTCAACACGGCAACTGTGAGCGGGGCAGTGGACGACAACGATCACCAGTTGCCAGATCAAACAGCCAGTGATAACGTGGCCATCTACGAGGAGGCCACTCCCACGTCCACGCCGACTTCGACACCGACCTCGACACCAATTTCCACATCCACGCCGACCTCGACCCCGACTGCCTCACCTACACCAACGGTCACGCCCACCTGGGCGCCGATAGACCCGCGCATCACCAAGAGCGGCGACCCCAGCCAGGCACACATCGGCGATCAGGTGACCTTCACCCTTACCGCCCACAACTACGGGAACACGCCGGCTACTGGCGTGCGCGTCACCGACCAGATAGAGTCTTACCTGGACATCACCCGGGTGACGGCCAGCAAGGGCACCGTCTCCTGGGATAACGTCTCCCGCCTGGTGACGGTGGACATCGGCACGTTGGCCCCCGATGAGGAAGTGACCATCACCATCGAGACCGTGGTCAACGAGACGGCTACCCCTGCTCCGCTGCTGATTGAGAACCAGGCACACCTCACTTTCAACGAGGGCGAGCAACGAGATTCGGAGATCGTGACCGTCGAGATCATCGAGGAGTCGCCAGCAGAGACGGCGACCCCCTCACCCGAACCGTCTGGTGCCCCGCCAGAGATACCAGAACCGCTGACTCTGCTCCTGCTGGGCGGTGGACTGGCCTCCCTGGCCGGATACGCGGCGCTACGTCGCCGCACATAATCAAGTGCCCGGCACTTCCAAAGTGCCGGGCACTTTCCCTTTATTGCGGCAATATCCACAGGTTGGCCGTGCCCGCCAGGGTGAGCGTGCCCTCGGTGATCACCCCCACCCGCACATTGAGTTGCAGGTAGACTCCGTCGTGAATCTGCCCCTCCCAAACCACGGAGTCGCCGGTTTTGAAGTAGGGATAGCCGTCAACCCCGCCCAGTTTAGCCCCCTCCTCGCTCCGCTCCAGGTATTCCAGCGTAGTGCCGGGGATGTAGTCGCCGCGCTTGACGGTGTACACCACCGGCGCGTTGGCAAAGTGCAGAGGCGCGTCCTCGGGAATCTCAGCCTTCACGGGATTGGGATTACGCACGGTGACCTTGGCCGTCCCCGCGACGCGAAGAGTATCCTCAGTGTACCACAGCACGCGCAGGGCCAGCTCCAGATCAACATCGTCGCGCACCGAGCCCTTCCAGCTCAGCGAGTCGCCCTTCTGCTTGGCCGCCTGTTGACCCTTGATTAACACCTGTGCCCGGCCGTCGGCCAGGCCCACGTATTTTAGCTCGGTACCGGGAATGCTCTCCCCAGCGGAGACGCCGGTCTCGTACAGGATGTTGCCATAGCTCAGTTCGTTGGCCTGGGACGAGCAGCCGGCAACAAGCAGCATCAACAGCCCCAACACGGCGAGAAAAACACATTTGCGCACCATCACACCTCACCTCCTCCAGAGACAATCGGTTCCACGGCCAGCCAGCGGTCGAAGAAGCCCAACACCCGCCGCCGGTACTCCTGGGGACGGCATACATCCACCTGACGGTGCCGGGCCTCGGGCACAATCCACAGCTCTTTCGGTTCGCCGGCCCGCCGGTAGAGCTCACGGACCTCCTCGACCGGGACGTAGGGGTCGCGCCCGCCGTGGATGATGAACAGCGCCCTCGGCGCGATTTTATCCACCCATCTGATGGGATCGACCTCAGACAGGCGCACACCCAGACGCAGCCCCGCCAGCCAGACTACCACCCGCCCGAAGAGCGGTGCAAGAAACGCGGGCAGCCCTCGCTGCCGCGCACCCGCCGCCACCGCACGCTCCAGTCGGGCGAATCCGCCATCGCTGACCACGGCGGCGATGGCCTTGGAGTGCGGCGCAGTGCTCATGGCCACCACCCCGCCCATGG
>JAGGZG010000322.1 GCA_021162125.1 Anaerolineae bacterium | reverse complement strand
GTAGCATACCCGGCACACCGGGGAACGTCACCGAGAACAGCCCCGACATAGACTTTATCGCCGACGCCAGTGGGGCGCTAACCGTCTACTGGAACGGTGTAACCAACACCGGTTCTGGCATTACCTACCGCGTTGAGCGCGAGCTGGACAACTCGGGCACCTGGACCGAAGTGGGTACCACCGCTGCGACCAGCCTGCCCGATAGCGACGGCCCCTACGCCGACGATACTTTCATCCGCTATCGCGTCACAGCGATCAACGGCGTGGGCAGCGAAGGTACGCCCGGCCTCTCGGACGGAGTGCGGGTTGATCTGGGCCTGCCTGATGTACCCGCCAACGTGGGCGAGGGCGACGTCATCGGCACCGACGACGACTTTGACGAGAACAACGTGTTCTACATCTTCTGGGACGCCGTGCCCGCCACCGCCACCGGCGACACAGTCACCTACATCGTCGAACGCAGCCGCAACGGCGGAGCTTGGGAGCAGGCCACGACCACCACGGCCGCCTCTTGGGAAGACCCGGTGCCCTACTCCAACGGCGATACGGTCAACTATCGCGTCATCGCCGTCAACGGCGCAGGCACCCAAAGCGCAGAATCCGCGCCCTCCGATGGCCTGACGCTCGACTTTGCCCGGCCCGACAGCGCCGTGACCACCGGCGGGTTCTACAACGCCTTTAGTTGGCCTAGCTTCATCTACGGCACAGCCTCCGACGCCCTTTCTGGTGTGGACTTCGTGGACATCACCCTCCGCGACGCGGGCACCGGCCTCTACTGGGATGGCGATAGCTGGGAGACAGCAGCTACCTGGCTGCGGGCCACTGGCGACACCAACTGGCAATATCTCTTTACACCGACCGACGGCCATACTTACGACGTGCAATCCCGCGCCACCGACCGGGCGGGTAACGTTGAGATCACCTTTGGCTACAGCTCGTTCACCTACGCCTCATCGGGGCCGCAAGCGCCGGTCGTATCATCGCCGACGCACCCCGATCAGGGCACCTGGTACAACGACGACGATCCTACCTTTAACTGGACAGAGCCGACCTCTGGGGCAGGCATTCAGGGCTACAGTTATATCCTGGATCAGATTCCCGGCACCACGCCGGACACCATCCTGGATACCTCGGCCAACAGCCAGTCCTACACCGACATCGCCGATGGTACCTGGTACTTCCACGTGCGTGCCCAAGACAATGCTGACAACTGGGGCCCGGCGGGACACTACGTGGTGCACATAGACACCACCCCACCACCGGCCCCCTCGGAAGTCACCGAGGACACGCCCGACGTAGACTGGGACGCCGACGGCAACATCGTCGTTTACTGGGACACCGTTACCGACCTGTCCGGCGTCACCTACACCCTGGAGCGCAACATCAATGGCGTAGAATGGGTAGAGGTGGATAGCGGCATCGTCGGTACCAGCTACGCTGACTTCAGCACCAACACCGACGGTGATACGGTGCAATATCGCGTGCGCGCCACAAACGGCGTGGGCATGAGCAGTGGTTGGACCGAGTCCGATGGCATGACCATTGACTCCATCCCTCCCGGCAGCCCGGCTCCCGTGACCGAGGGTATCCCGGACATTGACTGGAGCGCCGATGGCACCGTCACCGTCCATTGGAGCGCGGTAGCCGACACCGGCTCCGGCATCACCTACCGGCTGGAGCGGAGCGTCAACGGCGTCTGGACTACAATTGCCCCGGCGTTGGCCAATACCAGCTACGCCGACAGCGGCACCTACAACGACGGCGACGAGATACAGTACCGCGTCACCGCCGTCAGCGGCGTTGGGCTGGAAGGGCCGACGGCCACCTCCGACGGCATGACCATTGACAGCGGGACACCCGACACCCCGGCCAGCGTAACCGAAGAGACACCCGACGTGGATTGGGACTTCGACGGTAACGTGACCGTCTACTGGAGCGCCGTGGCCGATACCGGCTCCGGCATCACCTACCGCCTGGAACGCAACGTCAACTACACCGGCTGGACAGTCGTCACCACCCAGACGGGCACCAGTTTCGCCGACAGCGGGACGTACAATGACAACGACTTCATCCAGTACCGCGTCACGGCCATCAGCGGCGTCGGACTGGAAGGTGCGCCGCGTACCTCCGACGGCGTCACCGTGGACAACTCGGTGCCCGGCACGCCAGAGAACGTCACCGAGAACGATCCGGACATTGACTACCACCCCAACGCCGACGGCGCGGTCACCGTCTACTGGGATGCCGTGACCGACACCGGCTCTGGCATTCGCTACCTGCTGGAACGCCAGGTCAATGACGGCCCATGGGCTGAAGTGGCAGGCAGCATCGCCAGCACTTTCTACCCGGACAGCGGCGCTTATGCCGACGACGACTTGATCCGCTACCGCGTCACGGCGATCAACGGCGTGGGCACCGCCGGCAATGCCGGCCTGTCCGATGGGTTCCGCATTGACCTGACCGACCCCGACATCCCGGCCAACGTGGGTGAGGGTGACGTGGCTGGAACCGACGACGACTTTGACCAGGACAATACCTACTGGGTGTTCTGGGACGCCGTAGCGTCCACCGCCACGGGCGACCAGATCACCTATGAGGTCCAGCGCAGTCGCAACGGCGGAGCCTGGGAGCTGGCAGGCACCGGCCTGTTGTGCAGCACCACACCCTGCCAGTGGGAAGACCCTGTGCCCTTTAGCAACGGCGACACCGTGCAATATCGCGTCATTGCCGGCAACAGCGCCGGCCGCAGCAGCGATCCGTCAGCGACATCCGACGGCATCACCCTGGACTTCGCCCAGCCGGACTCGGCGGTGACCACCAGCGGCTACTACAACTCTTTCAACTGGCCCGGCTTTATCTATGGCACGGCCAGCGATAGCCTGTCCGACGTGGACTTCGTGGACATCAGCATCCAGCGGCAATCCGATGGCCAGTACTGGAACGGCACCAGCTGGCAGGCTGGTGAAGCCTGGATGCGGACCACCGGCACGCTCAACTGGCAGTACGCCTTTGCCCCCGACGACGGCGAGACCTACACCGTCCGCTCGCGGGCCACGGACAACGCCGGAAATGTCGAGATCACTTTCGGCGTGGGCAGCTTCACCTACGCCGCCTCCGGGCCGCCGGCGCCGGAAATCTCGTCGCCCACGCATCCGGTCGAGGGCACGTGGTACAACGACAACGACCCAACTTTCAACTGGACCACGCCGGACAGCCCGGCGGGCATCCAGGGCTACAGCTATGTGTTGGATCACAGCCCCACCACCTTGCCGGATAGCATCATCGAGACCAATGAAAACACCGTCAGCTACACTGACCTGGATGACGGCGTATGGTACTTCCACGTCCGTGCCCAGGACAACGCCGACAACTGGGGTACCGCCGATCACTTCCAGGTGAACATTGACACCGCCACTCCCGCCGCGCCGGACGAAGTCACCGAGGAAACACCTGACGTGGACTGGGACGCCGACGGCGACATCACCGTCTACTGGAGTGCCGTGGACGACACCGGCAGCGGCATCACCTATCGGCTGGAGCGGAATCTCAACGGCGGCGGCTGGGAACTGGTCGCCGCCGGGCTGACCGCTACTGACTATGCCGATACCGGCTATGCCAATGGCGATGAAGTCTTCTACCGTGTGCGGGCGGCCAACGGTGTCGGTCTGATGAGTGGTTGGACCGAGTCGGACGGCGTGACCTTTGACCTGACCACGCCACAAGTGCCCGTCAATGTTGGCGAAGGTGACACCGTCGGCACTGACGACGACTGGGATCAGGACAACACCTTCTACGTCTTCTGGGATGCCGTGCCCGACACGCCCTCCGGCATCACCTACAGTGTAGAGCGCAGTCGCAATGGTGGCGCGTGGGATGAAGTGGTCACCGGCCTGGTAGTGACTCAGTGGGAAGACCCTATGTCTTACTCCAGTGGCGAGAGCGTTGCCTATCGCGTGACCGCGCACACCGGCGCGGGTATCAGCAGCGCACCCTCGGACGCTTCCGACGGCCTGACACTGGACTTCGTCCGGCCCGACTCGACCGTCGAGACCGGCGGCTACTACAACAACTTCACCTGGCCAGGCCATATCCAAGGCACCGCCAGCGATAACCTCTCCGACGTGGCCTTCGTGGACATCACCATCCGCCGCCAGTCCGATGAGCAGTACTGGAATGGCACGGCCTGGGTCGCCGGTCGAGTGTGGCTGCGAGCCACGGGTACGGCCAACTGGCAGTACACCTTTGCCCCCGATGATGGTGAGACCTACGATGTGGAGTCGCGGGCCACGGACAACGCCGGCAACGTCGAGATATCGCTGGGCAGCAGCACCTTCAACTACTCCTCCAGCGGGCCGGCCGCGCCGGAAATTTCGTCGCCGACGCACCCTGACGAGGACACCTGGTACAACGACAACGATCCAACCTTCAGCTGGACGACACCACCCAGCGGCGCGGGCATCTCGGGCTACTCCTACATCCTGGATCAAGCACCCGACACCGAGCCCGACCTCTTTGCCGACACCAGCGGTAATACCCGCAGCTACACCAACGTGGCCGATGGCATCTGGTACTTCCACGTGCGGGCGCTGGACAACGCCGGCAAGTGGGGGCCGCCCGATCACTTCCGGGTGAACATTGACACCACTAACCCGGCCGCACCCGACGAGGTCACGGAAGAAGACCCCGATGTGGACTGGGACGCCGACGGCGACATCACCGTCTACTGGAGCGAGGTCACCGACACTTCTGACGTGAGCTACACCCTGGAGCGCAGCATCAACGGCGGTGGGACGTGGGAGGCAGTGGCAACCGGCATCACCGCCACATCCTACCTCGACCCGGTCACCCACGGCGACAACGTCACGATCCTCTACCGCGTGCGTGCCGTGGATGCGGTGAACCTGCCCGGCCCGTGGACCCAGTCCGACGGCGTGACGATAGACAGCGAAACGCCCGCCCAACCCACAGGTCTGGGAGAAGGCGACGTGGTCGGCATAGACGACGCCTGGGATCAGGACAATACTTTCTACGTCTTCTGGGATGCGGTCGCCAACACCGGCTCTGGTATTGTCTACAGCATCGAACGCAGCGTCAACGGCAGTGCATGGGAGGTGGTCCAGACCGACTACGAGCAAATCTTCTGGGAAGACCCACAGGTCTTCGCCGATGGTGACACCGTCCAATACCGCGTCACGGCGGTCAACGGCGTGGGTATCGTGGGGCCTGCCTCGGCGGCTTCCAGTGGGATTACCCTGGACTTTACGCAGCCTGACTCGGACATTGATACCGCCGGCACCTACGGCCCGGTGAGTTGGCCCGGCCACATCGCCGGCACTGCCAGCGACGATACCTCTGGGGTGAGCAGCGTGCACATCACCCTCCAGCGGGCCTCCGACAGCTACTACTGGAACGGTGGTGCCTGGGTGGCCTCCCCCGTATGGCTGATCGCCACCGGCACAGCCGCGTGGACCTATGACTTTGTGCCCGAAGACGGCGAAAGCTACAATGTGCAGTCCCGCGCCACCGATGCTGCCGGAAACGTCGAGATCAGCTACGGGGTGAGCACCTTCAACTACACCACCAGCGAGCCTGACTCGACGGTCAACACCAGCGGCCTTTACGTAGGAGCCGAGTGGCCAGGCCAGATCGAGGGCACGGCTTACGCGCCCCTGGCCGCCCTGGACTTTGTGGACATCACCATCCAGCGTGCGTCCGACGATCTCTACTTCGACGGCACCGCCTGGGTCGGCACGCCAATCTGGCTACGGGCCACCGGTACCAATCCGTGGATCTTCGCCTTTACGCCCGATGACGGCGAGACCTACACGGTGGAATCTCGCGCTACCGACGTGGTGGGCAACGTCGAAACGGCCTACGGGACCGGCACTTTCAGCTACGACGCCACTGCGCCAGAAGTCGAGACTGTGACCGTCACCTCCGACGGAACATACTTCTACGACCCCGGCCTGGACGCCGATGGTGGCACGGTGTACTTTAACAGCGAACCCGGCGAGGGTGCCGATCAGGTGCTGACGGTGACCATCACCTTTGACGAACCGCATCCGGCCAGCATGGCCGCCGCACCTGCCTTCGATGACACGCCACCCCTCGACACCACCGCGCCGTGGACGGCTGAGTACTCGGTGGAAGCCTACGCGGGGACGCAATCCAACGTGCTCTTTACCGTGGCCGATACACTGGGCCTGACCGATACGACTACAATCAACTTTGTGCAAGACAACCTGCCGCCGGACTCCGAGGCCAGCATCGCTGAAGACGCCACCAACACGGCGCCTATCGTGATCGACTGGGAGGCCAGCGACAACGCCAGTGGCGTGTATGAGACTCACCTGTGGGTCAAGTACCAACCTATCGGCAACTGGAGCGACACCGGCCTATCCATGACCGGAGTCAGTGGCAGCTTTGATTACACTCCCACGTCCGGCACCGGCACCTACTACTTTGCCACGGTTGCCGTGGACAACGTGGGCAACGTGCAGTCTGAGCCCACTGGCTTTGGCGACGATCAGATTGACTTCGACAACGTCCCGCCTACATCTTCTATGGACGCGCCCACCTACGCCGTCACGTCGCCTATCATCATCACCTGGACGGCCTCGGACGATGCCAAATACACCTACCTGTACTATCGCTACGGAGAAACGGGAGATTGGCACGACGTGACTTTCTCCTCAGCAAGGAGCGGCACCTTCGAGTTTGAACCGACCGATGGCGATGGACACTACTACTTCGCCACGGTAGCGATGGACGAAGCTGGCAACGCCGAGGCCATCGCGTCCGATGGCAAAGCCCTGACCATCTACGACACCACGCCGCCCACCTCTGAAGCCACCTCACCCGCCGAATGGGATGAGTTCGCTTTCATCGTCGAGTGGACTGGTGACGATACCGCCGTGGGCTCCGGGATCGCCTTCTTTGACGTGCAGGTCAAGATCGGCGACGACGGTGAGTGGACTGACTGGCTCACTCACACTACTGAGACCTCGGCAACGTACACCGCCGTCTACGTGGATGAACCCGATGCCCTCTATCACTTCCGTAGCCGGGCCACGGACAACGCCGGGCACATCGAGGACTGGCCGGAGGATCCCAACGGGGATACGACCACACTCGTCCACTTCCCAGGTAGTTTCCCTGGCAAGTACAAAATCTTCCTGCCCCTCGTGATGCGCAGCTACGGCCCGACCACCTACCTGCCCGACCTGGTAGTGGACAGCATCGAGGTTGTACCGGCGAATCCGGACGCGGGCCAGGCGGTGGACGTGCGGGTCACTATCCGCAACGCGGGTAACGTGAACGCCAGCCGTGGCTTCTGGGTGGACCTGTACATAGACCCGCCAGACCCAAGTCAGATCGAGGTGAACCGTGGCTGGAGTCAGGTGGGGTGTTCCCAGGGCCTGGTATGGACAGTGTACTGGCTGAACGCCGGCGACTCGGTGGTGTTGAGCACTATCAATGCCAATAATCCGGACAACGTCTACTACTGGCCAGAGTACAGCAACTTCGGCGGGTACTTCACTGATCCCGGGGCACACACTCTGTACGCTCAGGTTGACTCTTGGAACACGGAAACGACCTATGGCGCGATCTACGAGGCCAATGAGGGCAACAACATCCACGGGCCGGCGACAGTATCCGTTGGCGGGCGGGCGGCAAGCCTGCCGTTGGGCAGCGAAACACCGGCAGCCATCCCGCCGAGACCCAACGAACCACCACAACCCTGATCGGCGAGCCTCATCTTGACGAATAGAACTCGCGGCAGGTGCCTGGTAGAGTCTTGCCGGGCACCTGCTGTCTATTGATAAGCTGTCCATTTTGTGATACAATAGACATGCGTGCGGAAAACCCTCCCACAAGTTTCGCCGTAAGCGCAGCCGAACGGCTCAAAGCACCCATCATAGAAGACGCCGTCAATGGCAGCCCGCGCGGGAGGGCCAGTGAATAAAGGAGGGTGCGGAATGAAAAGGCCGTTGACTTATCTCAGCCTGTGCCTCGCCGTGATGTTGATCTGGCTGGCGTTCCGGCCGGCTCTGCCCACGGCCACTGCCAGCCCGTCAGTCGTGGTTCAAGAGGCGACGCCCACCCGGCCACCTCCCCCGCCAACTAAACCTCCACCGCCTGAAGGACGGCCCACGCCAGGCACTGGAGGCCAGCCGGGAGAGGCGATACCCGAACCCGAAGTACTGGTGCTTCTGGCCGGAGGGCTGATAGCCGTGGCCGGCTACGTGCATAAGCGCTCTTCCCGCAGATAGAAACCGCTCACTGTACACATCACCGTCCGGCGGCAGACGTCATCGGACGCAGGGATTGAGACGCATGAATAAGCTAACTTTCTGGATCACGTTGGGCATCGTCGCCGTGACAATCACACTACTGCCGGTGTACCTGTCGTCTCGGGCAGCGCCGGCCGCGCAGTACACACCGCCACCCCCGCGCCCGACGGTGACGCCCAGGCCGACGAACACGCCTCCCGGTTCGCCGCCTCCGCCCCGGCCTACACCGGTGCCGTCCTCCGTGCCACCTCGTCCTACACCGCTGCCACCCGAACCTCCGTCACGTCCCACGCCTTCGCTCGATGAAGGGGGCTCACCGACCGCTGCTTTTCGCCTGCACGGCCAGGTCTGGAAGTGGGAACAGGAGCCCGTGGGCCAGATGGCTGTCCACTTGCGGGGCCAGGACTGGAGGGTGCAGACGACGACCGACATGGCAGGCCGGTACGCCTTCGATGGCCTGGGCCAGGGCATTGCCTTGCTGAACCTGGTACTGTCCGAGGGCTTCCTCCCGCTGACCACGGACGTCGCCGTGCGCCTGGGTTACGTGTCTGACCTGACAGTCAACCTGGGGTTCTACGCTGCTGGAGAGGCCCCAGTCCCATCGCCCGCACCGGTACTCACTGCGGACCGGGCCACGACATCGCCGGGGGAAACCGTCGTCTACCGGATTCACGCGCGGTACGAGGCGGATGCCGGCTCGGCGCTCTCCAACGTGCTGCTCACCGATCTCCTGCCCGAAGGGATGACCGTGATCAGTGTGGAGACGAACCGGGGCAGCGTGGAGACCTGGGGTAACCTAATCACCGTTGACGTCGGGGAGTTTGTCCCCGGCGAGGAAGTGACAGTCACCCTCACAGCCCGCGTGGCGGACGATCTGGCAGACGGCATGACATTGACCAACCGGGCAACGCTCATTTCCAGCGAAGGGCTGGCTACGCAGAGCGCAGCAGTCACAATCACGGTGGGACAGGGAAGACCGGCTGTGCTTCCTGAGACGGGGGGTACCAGCCCGGACTAGAATGAGGTGCCCGGCACTTGAGAAGTGCCGGGCACCTGAACGCTTAGTGACCGAGTTTTGTCAGTCAACCAGGTTGGCCGGGGTGACTTTGGGTATCGCCCTGCTGGGTGCGGCAGGTATCGAAGGGGTACAGGTGGCAATTGCCCCCTGTTTTTCTAGCGAGGCCCGGCAGCGAGAGGGAACCATGCCCTACGGCTGGTCAGCATCCTCCGGCGGTGCGCTTTCCATTGCCTCGTCCTCCCACCCCTCCTCCGGTTCAGCGGCCAGCACCGCTCGCGCATCCTCGACCAGCGCGTCGGGAACCATCACCCGTACCTCTCCCAGGCCGTCCACGGTGACGCCTAGTACCGGGCCGGCACTTTCGTAATCGAGCAGAGCCGGGATGCCGGCGCTCTCCAGCTTACCCTTGATCAGCTCGGCCCGTAGCAGGCCCTGGGTGATGTGTACCGTGGTCAGCCCGGGGCGTTTGATCTCCTTGTGAAATAGCATTCTATCTCCTTGATGGGCGCAGCATCGTTAGTTCCGCCCCCTCAGCCGAGGTCTAGCCCTCGCGTTTTTCAGACACGCTCTCAGAAATTCACCACGAAGGCACCAGGACACCAAGAAACAGAGGAGTGACCTGCTCTTTAATGTCACTTGGTGCCTTTGTGTCTTGGTGGTTTGTATCTTCATCACGATTTTTCAGACACGCTCTCGGTGATGTCGGCCACCTGGCCGGCGGTCACCCTCACCAGCGCCTCGTAGCCGATGGGGAACAAGGCATTGGGCGCGCCAGCAGCGGCGTATAGGGTCTGGAAGCGCCCCAGGCTGGCGTCGATGACGGTGCGCAGGGGTGGATCGTGGGCCACAGGGGGCACCCCGCCAATGGCGAACCCGGTCGCCCGGCGCACGGTATCCGCGTCGGCGATCATCACCCGCCTAGCGCTGAGCAGCGCTTTGAGCTTGGCCGGGCTGGCGCGGCGGTCGCCGGCGACGAGAACCAGGATGGGCTGACCGTCGGCCAGAAAGATGAGCGATTTGACGATGCTGCCCAGCGGAGCATTCACCGCCGCCGCGGCCAATTTGGCGGTGCGGGTGCTCTGGCTCTCCAATTGTACGACCTCGATGTCCAATCCTTTATCGCGCAGGAAGCGCTGTACTCGATCCACGGAGCTCATTGGCGCATCTTCCACCGAAAGAACTTGATCAGTTTCTCGCGCAGTTCGTCGCTGCTGGAATACTCGATGTACTCCATGCCCACCAGGTCGGTTGGCACTTTGCTGCGCTTGTCCTTGACGATCACCGTCACCTTGCTCAGGCCATAGGCCAGGCCCAACTCGAACAGCACATTGGGGTTCCAGTCCGAGATATTGATGATAGCGTAGCCCGAGCTCTGAATGCCCTCGCACACCTTACACATCACGTCAATGTTGCTGATGGAGTCCGCTGCCCGCCAGGGATACAGGCCCACCGCTTCCAGCGCCGGCACGATTCCATACTTGTAAGAATCGGTGAATTCCGGCCGGAAGGGCATGCCGATGAACACCTGGTGTGGATCGAGCACCGGATTCTTGGGACAGACCGGGCTACCAGTCTTGAAGCAGCGCATCTCTTCCTCCAGTATAAGTTCCTCGTTCGCGGTTTCTCGGATTTCACCCTCCGGGGACGGGAGTTCTGGTTCCGTCACTGTGGTGGGACGGAGCCAGTGACGGATAGTGCCCATGACTCCCCGCCGTTCCAGTTCCGGTTCGGTGGTCAATCGCAGGTATGGCTCCAACACCTGCTCGTATATCGAATTGCGCACCTGACAGTAGCCATCCTCACGGATGACGCCGATCATCTCCAGCTGGGAGATAAGCGGGTTATTGCGACTGAAGCGCACCTGCCGTCCCTGTTGGATAATCTCCCGCAGCAGGCGTTTGGCTGCCAATGCCCGTTCCAGTTGGCGGATGATGTGGCTGAGGTTGTCATCACCCTGCAGCATCAACTCCACAGCGTCGTCCACGTTCGCGCGGGTAAGAACTGGCAGCGCTTGGCGTTCCAGGATGACGCAAATGCGCTGGGTGAGGTAGGGGTGGCCCCTGGCCTGCTCGTAGATACGGTTGGCAAAGTCGTCACTGATTTTGGTCCCGGTGCGCTCAAAGTTGCTCACCAGACGATGCACGTCCTCACGGCTGAAGTCACTGAGATAGACTTTCTCGCAGATATTGAGCGGGGAGTTCAGCCCAAAAGTCAAATGGTACAGGTCCACCGCGCCGCAGAAGAGGAACAGGTACTTGCGGAAGATCGGTTCGGTGCCTTTGGCGCTGTTGAACACCGCACGGATGGTGTTGAAGAAACTATCCGACACTTCCGGGATCAGGGCTCCCACCTCGTCTAGCATGACTACGATGCGTGGCGTGGAGGCGCGCTCGGCGCTGTCGCGCAGGAAATTCAGGAAATCCACCGGCCCTTTGACGGCCGGTCGCTCATCAGGCCACTCCTCTGTCTCCCGGCTGCGCAACGCATTGCGAATTTGCGTGCTGACAAATCCGTAGCAGGCGGCCTCGTCCTGGTTGCGAAGCACCGAGAGGTCAATGAGTACCACGGCAAACCCGGCGGCTATCAGCACGGCGCGCGCATGGTAAAGCAAGGTTGTCTTGCCCGTCTGTCGCGAGCTGAGCACGGCAACGTAGTTGGAGACCGTCGTTTGTGTAGCCAGGCGCACGATCTCCCGTAGCTCTTCTCGCTCGACGGTAATCGCCCGGTCCCGCTCCGGGTCCAGTGGCCCACGGGCCTTGAACACCCAATCTACTGTCAAATCCCCCACCACTCACACTGCAATCTGTCTCACCAGGCTATCCAGCAGAGATGGCATATCTTGGCTGGCTTTGATGATCTGCGGAAATCCCCGGTTGGCGAATACGTAATGTTGACCATCCTTGCGGATGATAGAGTAGAGCATCAAATCACGGAGCGCTTCCTCTATGTCCATCTGCAGCGCGTGGACGCCGACTTGAGTGAGAAGTGCTTCGATGTCTGAGAGGGTAACCGGCCCCTGGTCAATCAGCAGCAGGGAGATCAATTTTTCCAGGGCCGATGCGTTGCCCCACGTGACCTCGGTGAAGTATTCACTGAACTGGCTGGACGTGCGCACTGCCTCCAGGTCGGCCATCGTGATCCGCCGTGACCCGCGCCGGTTGATCTGGATAATGAGCCGCTGACAGATGTATTGTACTATGTTAGGGTGGCATGAGGAGAGGTCCATGATCTCGCGCACCAATGTGTCCTGGTCTGCCAGCGATATGCCCATAGCCTGCATGGGCTCCAGGATGATACGCCTGGCTGCCTGTTCTTCCAGGTAGCTGAGGTGGATGCTGTCGCAGAAGTTGAACAGGGGTGAGTCTGGTGCGTGCAAGCGAGCGTGTAGCATGCGTTCACCGCAGAAGACAAAGCGACAGTACTGCTCCTGCGAAAGGGCGCGGAACACGCGAAAGAGTTTCTCCTGCGCCAGCAGGTCGTAACTCAGCAGGGCATCCACCTCGTCGAGGAGGACGATGATGGTTCCGCCCGTCCACTCGCTGGCTTGGCGGGTGATCAGGCGACGGAACCCATCGGGCGATTGGCTGGGCAGCTCGACTTCCCACATGGATTTTACGGCCTCGAAAAAGGTATCGTAGTCGGTCACGGCCTGGCAATCCAGGTACATTGGGAAGTAGGTAGGTGTCTCGCTCAGTAAGCGATAGACCTTGGCCAGGATGGATGTTTTGCCAATTTTGCGGCCGCCGATGAGGGCGAAACTGCAATCCTTCACCTTGCGGGTGATGGTCTTCAGCTCGTTATCACGGCCGAAGAACATGTTTTCTGGAACAGGTCCCGAGGTCACGTAAGGTGAGACGACGGTCAGGTCTACCTGGCTCAGTATAATCTTGATCAAACGGCGCTCGTGGTCACGGGCGATGATGAGTTGTCGCAGATCATTGCCGTCCAGCACGATCAGGTCGTGGATCGCTCCTCGCACCAGGTATTTCAGGTTTTTGCGCTTATCCAGTTGGGAGGGCCGGTCGTTGAGGTCAATGAGCAGGGCGAAGTAACTGGTCATGTTGAGGATGTTCATCAGGTTGCGCACGTCGTTGATGTCGTCTGGGCTGAACTCCCGTTTGCGCAGGAAGATGATGGGGAAGCGGGGCGGGACGCGCAGGCGCAGGGCGGGCGCTTTCACCACGTAGCCGTGCAGGTGACGATAAGTACGGGCATCCAGCATGGTGAAGCCCAGCATATCGCACAACTGGGAGGCAAGGATGGCCGCGATGGTCTGAAAAGTGGCTTCGCTCTCCACCGTCTCCCAGGCCGCTTTCCAATGGCGCAGGAAGGTTTTCATCCGCTTAGGGGCAGCCAACTCAATGCGAGGTGGGTCCAGGCGGAAGACCAGGTCATCATTGGGACGTTCCTCCACGAAGCGGCGCATCGCTTCACTCCGCTCTTTCAAGGGGATGTCCAATAGCATGTCCTCTTCCACCCGGCCGTGCAGCCACAATGCCTGCCGGATGGCACTTTCCCAGGCTGCCCAGCGGGTTTCCTCCAAACTCGTCCACGTCGCTGCTCCACGCCGTAGCCGGGCCAGCAGGAGGATCAGGAAGAGCAGGGCGGCGGTGATTGCCAGGATGAGGATGGCTGTTTGCCAGGTGAGGAGATCGGTCAGCAGTGGGGAGAGAAATCCGTCTGTTGACGGAGAAAGGGTGTCTGGCGCGGAGTTGTGGGAAGTGCCCAGGGTGTGCATCCCGCCGTCAATGGACGCAGATAGCGCCTCCAATTGCCCGATGGGGCCATGAGCGTGCAATGGAGTTAACTCGTAGTGACGGGTCATCGCCAACGCTGCGATGAGCGCCACAAGTGCCAGGCGGATTGTCCTGGTCATCGTCCATCCCCCCGTGAGATAGCGGATTACAACACCATTATACAGAGAAAAACGCTTTATGTCAAAGGTCGGGGGGAGGATGGGTATAGGCAACGTGGTTGCAGCTTGATGATGTGGAGCGATCACAGGTTGACGTGCAGTGCACTGCCCGATTCGTAGCGACGAAGTCCGGCGTAAAACACCGCCGTCGCCGAGGCGGCGATAAGCATGGAAAATCCTACCAGTGCGCCGAGCTTTCCCCAACTGAAATCGCTCACCAGTTGCGCTGGAATCGCGCCGACGAAAGCCGCGGGTATCAGGGTCAGCATCAGAAACTTCACCGCGCCCTCGAAGATGTTCGCCGGGTAGAGAGCGAGGGTAAGCACCGCGTTCATCGCCAGTTCGGATATCTGGGCAGCGTTGCCTATGAAGAAGGTCAACGACCCGGCCAGCACGGCGAAACTGACGAGTACTATCCCCGCGCACAGCGATGCGACGAGGAACAGGGCGATCTCCGGGACGGAGAACCGGCCGGTGAGCACGTAGGTCATCAGGCCAAAGGCGAGATCACCCCAGGCGGAGAGGGACGAGCGGGTGGTCAGCACGTGCAGCAGGACGTTGCGGGGCAGAGCCAGGTAATAGTCCAGGCGACCCTCGGCGATCAAGCGGGGCAACGAGCGAGCATTGCCGAAAATCCCGAACCCCAACCCGAAGCCAACGGTGATGATGGCAAACAGCAGGAACATGTCGTCCATCGCCCAGCCCCGCACTTCCTTGAAGCGGTCGAAGAATACCCACCAGAATACGAAATAGATGGCATCGTTGATGATCATGAACACCACCTGGCTGATAAAACTGGCCCGGTACTCCATCGCCGAGGCGATGTTCATCTTGAAGCAAACAAAAGCGAAAGAGAGTTCGGTTAGGATCGTGCGCATGTTCGAGCTCCGACGCGGTATATAGAATTACCCTCCAGCATTTGCGCTGTCCGCGAGAATTCTTCGGACGCAGATTCACGCAGATGAACGCTGATTTGTCACCTGCGGAAATCTGCGCGTATCTGCATCTCCTGGGTTGGTTGTGGTCGGAGGCCACGTTATGATTTTCACCACGAAGGCACCAAGTCACCAGGAATCACTGGAATTTCTGTTATTTGGTTACTACTCAGGCCAGCGGTTGAAACCGCGCCTGAGGAGCTAAAGCTGGCTGTCCACCTGCGTGGACAGGCGCGTCCACGCAGGTGGACGCTCGGCTGCAAGCCCTCTAGAGGCGATTTCAAT
>JAGGZG010000315.1 GCA_021162125.1 Anaerolineae bacterium | reverse complement strand
CGGCTTGGCGACCATCTGTGGAGCGGGGGCTCACGGCCAGGCGATGATCGTGGAGGCCACGTGAAAGGTTTGGAGTTCATTATCTTCGATTTGGACGATACCATCTACCCGCGCAGCGCCGGCGTGATGCAGGCCATCGGTGATCGCATTCACCGCTACATGGTGGAGCGACTGGGTTTGGACGAAGAAGTGGCCGTGCGCCTGCGCCGGGAGTACCTGACCCGCTACGGGACGACGATGCGCGGCCTGATAACCCATCACCACATTGATCCCGAGGACTACCTGGCATACGTTCACCAGGTGCCGCTGGCGGACCTGCTATCTCCTGCGCCCCGGCTGGATGCAGCGTTGAGCGAGATTCTGGCTGAGAAGGTGATTTTCACCAATGCCAGCAGGGAACATGCCGGCCGAGTGTTGCAGACGATGGACATCGAGCGGCACTTCACGCGCATAGTGGACATCCGCGACATGGACTATCGCAGCAAGCCGCACCCCACCGCCTATCAACGATTGCTGACTCTGTTGGGCGCTCGTCCACAGGCGTGTCTGCTGGTGGACGATAGCGCCCGCAACCTGCGACCCGCCCGTGAGCTGGGGATGACCACCGTGCTGGTGGGCGATGGTCATCTGGAAGATGGCGTGGACTTCGTGATCGAGGAAGTGGCCCAGGTGGGCAGCGTGGTGAAAAAGCTAGGAACGTAAGGGAAAAAATTATGGGTGTTGAACATCTACGCATCCGGGGATATCGGTCTCTGGCCGACGTGACGTGGGAACCCGGCCCGCTTAACGTGCTGATCGGTATCAACGGCTCTGGAAAGTCCAATATCCTGCGTGCGTTGATGCTCCTGGTGAATAGTGCCAACGGTAGACTGGCGAAGAGCATCCGCCGCGAAGGGGGTATGGTGCCCATCCTGTGGGATGGACGAGTCGAGGAAATTTCCTGGCAGCTCAGGGTCAGTTCCGAAGAGCGGGAGGAATTGTTTGAATACGAGTTGCAACTTGACCAGATCGGGCGGGGTGGGAGTGCCTATGAGATCGCTTCGGAAAAACTATCGGTCACTTACACGGATGATGTCCCCGGAGAGGGAGAGCAAATCAGTGTGTTGGAACGAACGCCACGCCGAGCCTGGATTCGAGATGTAGGGCTGAGCGGCCCAACTCGTGATATTGAATCTGACCAGGTCAGCGCCGAGGAAACTTTACTCTCGCAAGTAGCAGCTCCCTTTGCACATTCGACAGTTGCGCGTTTCCGGCAAACCCTCTCTGACTGGCGTGTCTACCACGATGTGCGTGTGGATGTTCAATCCGAAATGCGCCGTGCCGCAGTTACCCGTCTGGAACGCAGGGTTGACCCGGACGGGCAGAATCTTGTCCCCGTCTTGCACACCTTTTACAGCAGTGATCGCACTTTTAAGGGCGAAATCAACGATGCTATGCGCGCTGCCTTTGGCCCCGAATTCGAGGAACTGACTTTCCCGCCCGCCGAGGATGGTCGTATTCAGTTGCGAGTACGTTGGCGCTCTCTGAAGCGTACACAGTCGGCCGCCGATCTCTCGGATGGAGCACTGCGCTTTCTGTTCTTGATCACTGTGCTGGCCAGCCCCGACCCACCGCCGCTGATCGCCATTGACGAGCCGGAGTTGGGACTACATCCCAGCATGTTGCCCATCGTGGCCGAGTTCGCCGTAGAAGCCGCCACACGCACCCAGGTTATTATGACCACCCACTCACCCGAGTTTCTCAGTGCCTTCAGTGAGACGCCGGAGGCAACAACCATCGTGGAATGGCGTGACGGCAAAACGGAACTACGACGTGTATCTGGTGAGAAACTATCCCGTTGGCTGGAACGCTACCGCTTAGGAGAATTGTGGCTGTCAGGGGAGCTGGAGGGCCTGGGATGAGGATTGTACTCATGGTCGAGGGTTTCACGGAGAAAGAGAAAGTCCTCCGCGATTTCCTGAAACGCTGGCTTGACCCCCGACTTCCACAGCCAATCGGAATTCAAGCTGTCCGCTTCCACGGCAGCGGCGATTATCTTGACAACATCGCTACAAAAACACAGTGGCACCTTGAAAGTGAGGGCACGCTTGCTGTCTTCGGTTTGCTCGACCTGTATGGTCTGCCGCCCCAAATTACTGGCAACTTTCCCCGCCATGCAGATCGGGACACCAAAATAGAGCTCGCTCGCAGGCAGATTATGAACCTGATCGCCGAGCCTTATCGGCCCCACTTTCGCCAGCACTTTGCCGTGCACGAAACCGAGGCATGGCTGTTGAGCGATCCCCGGATCTTCCCACCTGACATTGCTTCAGCACTGTCGAGCTATGATACCAACCACCCGGAAAGGATTGACTTCGAGGAACCACCCGCCCAACTATTGAATAGACTGTGGCGGAGAAATCGAGGCCGCCAGTACAAGAAAGTCACCGAGAGTCGAAACCGTTTTCCCAGGCTTGATCCATCTCTGGTCTACGATAGGTGTCCCCATTTTCGTCAGATGATGGACGAAATGCTGGAGTTTGCACGGCGAGCATGATTGACGAAGGGGGCGATGGTCTCCATCTCCCCTTGTGGCAGAGACGCGCATGGACAAAACCCAACTACTAGACAAACAGACCACACTGACCGCAGCGGCCCAATTAGTCCGCCCTGGAGACACGCTGGCCCTGGGCGGGATGACCCTTTACCGCCGTCCGGTGGCCTTCGTGCGCGAGCTAATCCGCCGGGGTACGGGCGATCTGACCCTGCTGGCCTTCACCGCGGGCTATGAGAGTGACCTGCTCGTCGGTGCGGGGCTGGTGCGGCAGGTGCGTACCTGCTACTTCGGCCTGGAGATATTCGGCCTGGCCCCGATGTACAGCCAGCGGGCCGAGCGAGGGGAGATCGAGATCGTCGAGGAGACCGAGGCCAGCATCGCCTTCGGACTGCGGGCCACGCTGGCCGGGGTGGGCTTCATGCCCGGCCAGGGATGGATTGGCACCGACCTGCTGCGCATCCGCCCCGATGTGAAACTGGTCGCAGACCCCTACTCCGGCCGCCGGTACGTCGCTTTCCCGGCCATCAAGCCCGACGTGGCCGTGATCCACGCTCCCCTGGCGAGTCGGGTCGGCGATGCCGTGCTGCACGGCAACCTGGCGGTGGACTGCCAGTTAGCGATGGCTGCCGATACGGTGATCATCACCGCCGAGCGCGTGGTCGAGAAACTGGACGAGCCGCTGGACATCATCGGCCTGGCAGTGGACGCCGTGGTCGAGGTTCCGCACGGGGCAGCACCCACCTCCTGCTGGCCCGATTACCCACTGGATGGCGCCGAGATACTCCGTTACGTGGAGGCCTGCGCCAGCGGTGAATTCGATGCCTACCTGGACGACTTCCTCACCAGTGTCGGGCCACGGGCCCGACCTACTATGTTCGCGGTGAAAAATCATGAGCCAACCGGCAACCGACTACACAATTGACGAACTGATCTGCGTGTGTATCGCCCGCCAGATCGAGGACGGCGAACTAGTAGTACAAGGAATCGCCACACCCCTGGTGCTGGCCGGCTACATGCTGGCCCGGCTCACCCACGCGCCCCACATCGCCTTCGCCTCGGCCATCGGGCAGACATTCTGCCGCGATTGGGGACCGCTGTCCATCGCTCACGTGGAGGCGCTGTGGCTGGGTAAAGCCCTGGGACGTTTCGACTTCGCCCAGGCTGTGTGCGAGCTATTACCCACCTATCAGCCCAAGGAATTCTTCCGCCCGGCGCAAATGGACGCCCGGGGCAACACCGGCAACATCGTCTTCGGCGATTACCACAAGCCCCGGCTGCGGTTACCCGGCTGCGGGGGCATCGCCGACGTGACCGTTTACGAGGAGCACGTGTGTTTCTACGTGCCCCGTCACAGCCGGGTGACTTTTGTAGAGCAAGTAGACCTGGTCAGCGGGCTGGGCGTAGGCGCTGGCCCGCCCGAACACCCGGCCCCCGGCCCGACTTATCTGATCAGCGACCTGGGCCAGTTCGACTTTGCCCCTGGCCGGATGCACCTGACCAGCGTACACCCGGGCGTGACCGTGGAACGCATCCAGGCCAAAACGGGCTTCCGCCTGGAGATCGCTCCGGATCTGCAGGAAACCCCACCGCCCACCGCTGAAGAAGTGCGCTTGCTACGCGAAGTGATCGACCCACTGGGCATCCGCGATCTGGAACGTCTCAGCGGGGCGCGGCGACGGGCTAAACTCCACGAGATAATCGAGCGCGAGCAGGACGCTCGTACCGTGAATATCAAACGACAGTAGAGACAAGGAGGTTTTTGCTATGTCGAAAAACAGTGCACTGGATGGTCAGTGGACCACCGATTGGGACCAGGCTTACTCTCATCGCGCTCAGCGGATGACCAGTTCCATCATCCGCGAACTGCTCAAGTACACCCAACAGCCGGACGTTATCTCCTTTGCCGGCGGGATGCCCGCGCCGGAAGCTTTTCCCATCCGCGAGGTGCGCGAAGCCTGCAACTACATCCTGAAAGAAATGGGGCCTAAGGCACTCCAGTATAGCCCTACTGAGGGTTATCCCCCGCTCAAGGAGTACCTGGCCGAGTCCATGCAGAAGTATGGCATCCCGGCTGTGCTGGGCAATATTCTGATGACCAGTGGCTCTCAACAGGCACTGGATCTGGTCGGCAAGGTGTTTATTAACGAGGGTGATGCGGTGGTCACCGGCCGGCCGACCTACCTGGGCGCGCTTCAGGCATGGAACATGTACGGGCCGCGCTACTTCACCGTGCCCCTGGACGATGAGGGAATGCAGGTAGATAAGCTCGAGGACATTCTGAAACGGGAGAAGGTCAAGCTCATTTACGTCCTGCCCAATTTCCACAACCCGGCGGGGGTAACCCTTTCCCTGGAACGCCGTCACCAGTTGATTGAAATAGCCGCCAAGTACGGGGTGTTCATCGTCGAGGATGATCCCTACGGCGAGCTGCGTTACGAAGGGGAGGACATCATCCCCATCATCGCTTTGCACAAAGAAAACACGATCTACCTGAGCACCTTTTCCAAGACTCTGGCTCCCGGTATTCGCCTGGGCTGGATCGTCGCCCCGGAGCGGGTGATCCTCAAGTTCGTCCAGGCCAAACAGGGCGCAGACCTGCACAGTGGCACTTTCGTACAATACGTCGCCGCCGACATCTGTAATCGTGGTCTCCTCAAGCGCCACGTCAAGTACATCCGCCAGATGTATCATGAACGCCGTGACATGATGCTGGCCGCGATGGAAAAGTATTTCCCGCCAGGGGTGACCTGGACTCGGCCACAGGGTGGCTTGTTCCTGTGGGTTATCTTGCCGAAACACGTGGATACTGAGAAACTGCTCCAGATTGCGCTCAAGGAAGAAAAAGTAGCCTTTGTGCCGGGCACGGCTTTCTACCCAGCAGGTGATAGGAGCGGTCTCCACTGTATGCGCCTGAACTTCTCCAATGCTCCTCTGGAGATGATCGAGGAAGGGATCAAGCGACTGGGCAAGGTGATGATGCGCGAATTTGGATAGGGGTATGGAGCTAGATGTACGAGGTCGTTGTCATTGGCGCGGGTTACGGCGGGCTGGCCATCGCTGCTCTGCTGGCCCGCCGTGGGCACCGCGTCCTGGTGTGCGAGCAGAGCAAAGTGCTGGGCGGTCGCGCGCGCAGTGACGAGCACGACGGCTTCATCCTGGATTGGGGCCTGCACGTCAATCGCTTTGGCGACGCGGGGCCAGCGGCCGAGGTGCTGCGTCGCCTGGGTGAGCGCATCGAGTGGGCGGGGGAAGGCAAGGCCGAGCGCTCATTGGTGCAGTTCAATGGCCGGCTATACCCCCGCCCCGACTCCGTGGGTGGTTACCTGACCACGCCTATGCTCTCCTGGCCGGACCGTCTTCGCCTGGTGGCTGTACTCCTGCGCGCGCTGCGTGCCCGGCCCGAGGATTGGTACGCCGTCACCTGGGCCCACTTTGTGCGACGCACCACGAGCAGCCCCATCGTGCTCAAGCTGTGCCAGCTCTTCAATTACGCCATCTATGCCCCGGACATCGAGGTCACTTCGGCAGGCGAGGTCATCTACTTCGTCCAACGTGCACTCAAGGCCCCCGCTGTGACCGCGCAGCCGCTGGGCGGAACGGGACAGATTATCCACAAGCTGGAGAGGGTGATCTGTAGAACCAATGAGATACGCCTGGGCTGCAAAGTGGATCGCATCCTGCTGGACAGGGGGCGCGCGGTCGGCGTGCTGGCCGGCGGCGAGGAGATCACCGCCCAAGCAGTGGTTTTCACCCCACCAGTGCAACACCTCTTCCGCCTCGTCCCCGACGAGGCCCTGCCCGCCGAGTTCTGGGAGTACGCTGCTAACCTGGAGCCAACGGCCTGCATCGCCTACGATTTTGGCCTGCGAGAGCCTGTGCCCGATCTCAACGGTTCGGTGATCAACCTCGACGGAGCCTTTCTGATGGGTTCTTTCCCGTCCAATCGTGACCCCAGCCTGGCTCCGGAAGGCATGCAGCTCGCCAGCTTTCTCAACGCAGTCGCGGCACGGGATGTGACTGAGAAACCAGTGGTGGATGCAGAGACAATGCGCCTGCGCCGCTGGATCGCCGAGACCTTCCCCGGTTTCTTCGACCGCGTGCTCTGGGAGAGACGGCTGGTGATCCCCCTGGTGGACGGTGTGCACCTGCGGGTAGGCCAGGCATATCCCGACCGGCACCCCATCGCCTCCCCGCACATCCGTGGCCTGTTCTTCGTGGGCGACACGGTGGCCGCACCGGCTTGCAGCGCGGACATCGCTTTCAACGCTGCGTTGGAGGCGGAGGAACTGATCGAAAAGTATTTGCAAGGGAAAGAGCCATGAACCTGGTGGAGAGTAAAATCGGCGACGTGTGTGTGGTCACTATTGATGGGGACGTGGATGCCGGCACCGCGCCCGAGGTGGAACAACGCCTGCGAGCTCTGATTCGGTCAGCGGAGCGCAAACTGGTTTTGGACCTGGGTGCCGTGCCCTACGTGAGCAGCGCCTTCCTGCGTGTGGTCCTGTCAATGGCCAGGAACATCCGCCAACAGGGAGGTGACCTGCGCCTGGCGAACCTGCAACCCCCGGTCCAGGCAGTGTTCGACCTGGCAGGTTTCAGCGAGTTGTTCGAAATCTACGACGACGTGCACGCGGCGGTCGCCAGCTATCAGGCCTGACCTGGGCGAGAACCATTGTCTTCCGCATTGCCCCCTTCCCTTTCCCGCATTTTTGTGGTAAAATTATGATGCGTCGCGCTATCGTCTTTACCACCACTACTTTTACCGCTGACGGCTGTCATGCGCATCCACCTTGCTCAGATCGAGTGCATCCCTCACAACTCCTGAACTGCGCCGCAGTCCACGACGTTTATTCCCAATCCCAAAACTATCTCCAACTGGACAGAGGAACACGTTCACCGGCATCCAAATACACAGAACCGGAAAGGAGGTCCCACCTGTTATCCTGGCCTGATTAGCTGTTTGTGGTTTTTCGAGGTCTCCGAGCAGTGTCGCAAAGGAGGTAACTAGCATGGAAGCTGTAGTGGAGAAACCCTGGCTGAAACATTACGAAGAGGGAGTCCCGGCGACGATTGATTACCCCGACACGGTGATGCCCAAAATCCTGGCCGATACGGCCAGGAAGTTCCCTGATCAGGTGGCCACCATCTTCAAAGGAGGCCGTCTTACCTACCGCGAGCTCAACGAATTGGTGGACAAGTTCACCGCTGGACTCCAGAAGTTAGGAGTCAAGAAGGGCGACCGGGTGGCCATCCACCTGCCCAACTGCCCCCAATTCCTCATCAGTTACTACGCCATCCTGCGGGCGGGCGGGATCGTCGTCCCCTGCAATCCGATGTACGTGGCCCGCGAGATGGAGCACCAGCTCAACGACTCCGGCGCAGAGGTCATCATCACCCTAAGCGCGTTCTACCCCCTCATCAAACAGATCAGGGACGAGACCAAACTACGACACGTCATCGTGGCCAAAATCAAGACCTACTTCCCTGGCCTTCTCAAACTTCTCTTCACTCTGCTCAAGGAAAAGAAAGACGGCCACGTAGTAGACATCTCCGGTGATGCTAACACCTACTGGTTCCAGGATGTGCTGGGCAGTGCCCCGGCCAAGCCCGCGCCCGTTGATCTGGCCTGGGATGACACGGCAGTACTGATGTACACCGGTGGCACCACCGGTATCTCCAAAGGCGCGCAGCTCACCCACAAGAACATCCTGGTCAACGCTGTACAATGCAAGCATTGGTTGAAAACCGCCGAAACCGCCGAGACCATCCTGACCACCCTGCCCCTATTCCACAGTTACGGGATGACCACCTGCATGAACCACGGCGTGTACACCGCCAGCACACTACTCCTGGTTCCCAACCCACGCGACCTCAAAGACGTGTTGGAAACCATCAACAAATACCATCCCACCATCTACCCCGGCGTGCCGGCCATGTACGTGGCCATCAATAACGATCCGGGAGTCCTGGCCGGGAAGTACGACGTCAGGTCCATCCGGGCGTGCGTCAGTGGGGCGGCGGGCCTGCCGGTCGAGGTGCAGAGGAAGTTTGAGGAGATCACTGGCGGCAAGCTGGTGGAGGGCTATGGCCTGAGCGAGGCATCGCCCGTGACTCACGCCAACCCCATCCAGGGCGAGAACCGTGTCGGCACTATCGGTCTCCCCTGGCCGGATACCGAAGCGGTGATCATGGACCTGGACACCGGCGAGAAAATCCTGCCCCCCGGCGAGGTCGGTGAATTGTGCATCCGTGGGCCGCAGGTAATGAAGGGCTATTGGAATATGCCCACCGAGACGGCCAACGCCCTGCGTGGCGGCTGGCTGCACACCGGCGACATTGCCGTCATGGACGAAGATGGGTACTTCAAAATCGTAGACCGCAAAAAGGACATGATCTTGGGCACTGGTGGATTCAACATCTACCCCCGCGAGATCGAGGACGTACTGTACGAGCATCCTAAGGTCAAGGAAGTCGCGGCAGTGGGCATCCCGGTCGGGGAGAAGGGGGAACGGCCCAAAGTATACATTGTCCTCAAGGAAGGCGAGACAGCTACTGAGGAGGAGATCATCCAGTTCTGCCGCGAAAACCTGGCTCCCTACAAAGTGCCTAAGTTCGTGGAGTTCCGCGACGAATTGCCCAAGACCATGGTCGGTAAGATTCTGCGCCGGGTGCTGCTCGAAGAGGAGTTGAAAAAGCAGCAGACATAGGCGGATAGGATGGAAGCCCTCAGACCTCCGAGGTCTCGGAGACCTCGGAGGTCTTATCTAACCGCCCCGCAGGGGGAGATCGAATTCTACCAGGGGGCCGACGACCGCGTCAAGGTGGAGCGCGAGTTAAAGCGGCGTAAGGTGGACAAGCGGTTCATCGGTGATCGTCGCCGCCTATACTACGGCTACGAGATCACGCTGGAGAACCTCCTGCCAACCGGGGCGAAAGTCACGCTCCACGACCAGATACCTGTGCCGCGTCACGAGGATATTAAAGTAAAACAGGAATCCGCTGAGCCCCAACCGGCGGAGCAGACAGAACTGAACCTGCTGGATTGGGAACTCACTCTGGCTGCGGGCGAGAGGCAGGTCGTGCGTTTCGACTTCACCGTCGAGCACCCGCAGGGGATGAGCCTGGTTGGGTTGCCGTAAATGAGTGTGGCCAATTTGGCCATGCCCACACAAAAGAGGCCAACGGGACTTGTCCCCGCGGGCCTCTTTTGACGAACGCGATTAACCGCTGGATTGCCTATCCTGTCTGCTGTTGCAGCAACTCCGGCGGCACCTTATCCGGTGTCCAGTACTCCTCCACCTGCGCCTTAGCACGTAGGTCGGCCAGCCACTTCTGAAAGGCATCGTTTTTCCGTTTAGCCAGGATGCTGGGATCGAGCTCTCGCATCTTTCTCTCCGTCACCTGGATGATGTGGAACCCGTAGTAAGTGCGTATGGGATCGCTTATCTCCCCCACCGGCAGGGAAAAAGCTGCCTCTTCAAATTCGGGCACCATCCCTCCGTCCCGCGCTACCCAACCCACATCCCCTCCGTTCGCGCCCGAGCCAGGGTCCTCGGAAAATTGGGCAGCCAGGGTAGCGAAATCCGCACCGTTGCGCAGTTGCTCTACCAGATCACGCGCTTTGGCCTCCGCCGCCTGTACTGTCTGCTCGTCTGCGTCTGTGGCCACCTTGATAAGGATGTGACGCACGCGAGCTTGCTCTTCCTCGGTCGGCACATCCTTTGCCACCAACTCCTGAACCTTCTGGCGTAAAAGGATACTCTGCACGTTACGCCGGAATTCCTCCTCAGAGAGACCCGACTGTTCCTTCATCCGCTTCAAGAAATCGGTGTATGCCTGTTGGAACTGCGCCTCCGTCATCGGAGTGGGTATCGGCACGGGAGTGGCGTCGGTGATCGTCTCCTGGGGAACAGGTGTCGGCGTAGGCAGCGGCGTGCGGTAGTAGCCAAATTCCTCCTCGATGGTCGTCTGGACTTCATCAGCAGTGACAGTGATTCCGTTTTGTGCGGCGTACTGGCGGATCAACTCGCCATCAATCAGACGATCCACGAGTTGCTTTGAAGCGTCACCCGTATAGCGAGCGACTCGCTGATAGTAGTCGGTGCGGATGGGCACCCCATTGACTACAGCTATCGGCGCGGCCGGCTTGGCCACTTTTTCTTGATACACCCCGAAAGCCAGCACTCCCACGATCAGCGCAATCACGATCCCCACGCCGATCCAGATCATCCTGAGCTGACGTTTAACCCTGCGGCCGCGCGCGATCTGTTTTTTAGTCAGAGTAACCGGCTTCTTTGCCTTTTTAGCCTTCTTGCCTTTCGCCATGCGTTATCCTCCGGCTCTGTGCTGATCCAGTGAAACCAGGTCAGTACTTTCGCAGATTTCACAAAAACGCACCCCTCTTTTTCCTCCACCGAAAAGACTTTTTCAGTGGAGCCAGGTATGTAAAGGGCATAGGATCGCAATGTATCCTATGCCCCGTCGTTCACAAACGCGGGTCAGTTTACTTTAGCCGTAACGCCGCACGTGCTCGGCGGCAAAGGGCAGGAGTGCCAGATGACGCGCCCGCTTGATGGCCACTGCCAGACGTCGTTGATGCTTGGCGCACGTGCCAGTCTGCCGGCGCGGCTTTATTTTTCCACGATCGGTCAGATAGCGGCGCAGCATACTCGCGTCCTTGTAATCAATGCGATCCACGTGATCCACGCAAAAAGCACAGACCTTGGGGCGTCGTCCATATCGCTGGCGCCGGGGGCGCCGGCGCGGTGCGCGATCCTCCCTCCCGCCGGCATCGTTATTGAAATTTGAACCTTCTGCCAAGATACCCTCCTTAAAAACTCTCACACGCTCCGTCGGAGCATTGTTATCACCACGTCGCTGAGATAGACGACAACCCTGAATGGCAGGCCTGCCATCACGCTCTCACGTTGATGGATTGGCGCGAGACCTGATGCCTGCCTAGAAGGGGAATTCCTCCTCGCCAGCCATACCCTCCACCGCGTCCTCGACCGGGATCTCTACCCCCTTGCGGTTTCCAAGTATGATCATCTCATTCGCCACCAACTCGGTGCGATAGTGTTTCTTGCCGTTTGCGCCTTCCCAGCCCCGCGTCTGCAAGCGCCCCTCCACGTAGACTTGCTGTCCCTTGGAGAGGTGTTGTTTACATATCTCCGCCAGGCTGCCCCAGGCCACGACGTTGAACCATTCCGTTTCCTCACGGCGCTCCCCGTTGGCCGCAACCCAACTTCGGCTGGTGGCCACGCTGAACGACGTCACCGGCCGGCCGCTTGGAGTGTAGCGCATCTCAGGATCCCGCCCCAGGTAGCCTATAACCATTACCTTGTTCAAGCCTCTCGCCATCTCAGCACACTCCTTGTCAGTGAGATCCCTTAGTCCCGTTTTGCCTACGCATCCAGTCGCACCAGCAGATAGCGAATTACGTCTTCTGAAAGTTTCAGGTTTCGTTCCAGCTCGGGCAGAGCTTCTTGTGAAATCTGGGCCTGTATCACCGCGTAGTACCCTTCCAGATGTTTGCGGATGGGATACGCCAGGCGACGCCGGCCCCAGATGTCCACGTTGGTCACCTGGCCACCTCCAGCGGCAACGAACTGCTTGACTTTGTCTATCGCGCCCTCGAGAGCTTCTTCTTCGACCTCCGGAGACACGATGACAGTCAGTTCATAATTGCGCATCTCGCTCAGTTGTCCTCCTTTCCACGGGATTGCCCCCGGTCTGGAATCCAGCCGGAAGCAGAAAGAACGTGAGACGTCAGGAGTCTCAGACGTAAGTATGGCCTCCCCACGTCTCATAGCAACAACGGCGCTAATGATAGCATAAAGTAGGGAATTTGGCAAGCGTCGTCTGAGGTGCGACGCACTTGAGAAATGCGTCGCACCTGGCGGGATTTGCCAAAACGTGGTCAGGGTGATAAAATATAACACGCAGTGATTTGTGCCCCAGTAGCTCAGCCGGACAGAGCAACTGCCTTCTAAGCAGTGGGTCGCGCGTTCGAATCGCGCCTGGGGTGCTGTCCCTCCCGCAGGTTCGGCGAGAAACTTGCGGGAGGTTTTCACCTCATTAGGTAGATTTGGTGTTACTACTCAGGCCAGCGGTTGAAACCGCGCCTGAGGAGCTAAAGCTGGCTGTCCACCTGCGTGGACAGGCGCGCCCACGCAGGTGGACGCTCGGCTGCAAGCCCT
>JAGGZG010000080.1 GCA_021162125.1 Anaerolineae bacterium | reverse complement strand
GCCATCGGCATGATCTTTGGCCTGATGCTGTTCGAGAACCTGGCGCTGGGTTCCGCCATCGGCGCTGCGGTAGGCCTGGTGATCGGCGCTGCGATAGATGCGCAAGGAGGTTTATCAAAATGACCCAATCAACATACGCCCTGGAGGTTCACGACATTTCCAAAACGTACGCCACGGTACGAGCGGTGGACAACCTATCCTTCGAGGTGCACAAAGGGGAGATATTCGGCCTGCTGGGGCCCAACGGCGCTGGCAAGACGACCAGCATTCGCATGATCCTCGACATCATCAAACCCGACGCCGGCCAGATCAGCGTGCTGGGGGGACCGATGACCGAAGCGACCAAATCGCGCATCGGCTACCTGCCTGAGGAGCGGGGCCTGTACGAGGACATGACGCTGCTGGGTACGCTGCTCTTTCTGGGCCAGCTCAAGGACCTCACCCGCCAGACGGCCCGTGCGCGGGCCGAAGCATACCTGCGCGAGTTGGAGCTGTGGGATGCCCGTGACCTCAAGATCGAGGCCCTGAGCCGTGGCATGAACCAGAAAGCCCAGTTCGTGGCCGCCACCATGCACGAACCCGATCTGATCATCGTTGACGAGCCGTTCAGCGGCCTCGACCCGGTGAACGCCCGCATCATCAAAAATCTTCTGTACCGCATGCGCGACCGTGGCGCGGCGATCATGATGAGTACGCACCAGATGCACCAGGTCGAGGAGATGTGCCAGCGCATTCTGCTGATTGATCACGGGAGCCGGGTGCTCTACGGCCCGTTGGACGAGATCCGCCGCCAGTTCGCCAGCAACGCCGTCGAGGTTGATCTGCGAGGCAAACTGGGCCATGTCCCCGGCGTGGAGCGCCTGGTGTCCCGCAACGGCGGCTATCGCCTGCTGCTGCAAGACGGCGTCCAGCCGGAGCAACTGCTGAGGACCCTGGTGAACATGCCAGAGATCACCGTGGAGCGCTTCGAGCGCGTCGAGACGTCGCTGGACGAGATATTTGTGCGCGTCGTGGGGCGTAAAGTTGCCAACGAGGAGGGAACAGCATGAGAAAGATCTGGCTGATCGCTACGACGACTTATCGGCGGCGGATCCGTTCGGGCATGTTCCTGTTCCTGACCTTCGGCCTGCCGGTGCTCATGGTCATCGCTGGCGCCGTCCCGTTCATTCGCGCACGGGGCAGCGATCTCCCCGCCGTCGGATACGTGGATCAGACCGGCCGGCTGGCGACCGTTACGCAAGTGCCCGTCGAGGATGCCACATTGACTCTCACGGCTTACCCCGACATCGGCGCAGCGCAGACCGCGTTTCAGCAAGGTGAGATCGCCGGCTATCTGGTCATTCCAGACGGCTACTTCCAGGGACAACCCGCCGCCTTCTACGCTGAAGAGGAACCGGGCGGGAAACTGCAAGTGGCTCTGATCGCTTTCATGCGCCGGGCCATGCTGCCCGACGAACCCGCCTGGATTTTAGACCGCCTGGCAGGTCCGTCCAATCTGACTTACGTAGCCCGGGACAGTGGAGAGGAAATAACCGCAGGGCCAGCCGTGGCCGTGCGATTTGCCGTGCCGGCCGTCCTGGCGCTGGTGTTCGCTATAGCGGTATTCACCGGCGCGGGCCAGATGGGATCGGCCATGGTGCGCGAAAAGGAGCAACGCTCGATGGAGATGATCATCACCTCGCTGGCACCACGGGAACTGGTGGCCGGCAAAGTCCTGGGCATGACCCTGTTGAGTCTGACCCAGGTTGGCGTCTGGGCCATTGGCGGCGGCATCGCTTTCGTCCTGGCCTTTTCCAGCGTGGTAGATGTCCAGACCCTCAGTATCCCGTGGGAAGCCCTTACGTGGGGCTTGCTGCTGGGCATGCCGGGTTACTTCCTGTACGCGGTGCTGGCCTCAGGGCTGGGTGTTATGGCCGGCGATAGCCAGCAGGCGCAGCAGTTGGCCGGCGTATTGGGCATGCTGGGTATGGCCCCACTGTACCTGATGGGCCTGCTGATCAACGCCCCCGACGGCCCGCTGGCTGTGGGCTTGACCATGTTCCCCCTCACCGCCCCGATGATCGGACTTTTCCGCATGGCGCTGGTCGAGGTGCCAACCTGGCAACTGATAGCCAGCTTGGCCATACTCACGGCCAGCCTGGTCGGCAGTATCTGGCTGGTGGCGCACATCTTCCGGGCGGCGATGCTGATGTATGGACAGGCTTTGCGGCCGCGACAGCTCTTACAAGCATTGCGTGAAGTGTAAGGAGGCTCATTATGCACAAAACGTTACTTATCGGTCTACGCGAGTTTCGCCAGCGGGTGCGGAAGCGCGGCTTCCTGCTGACGTCCATCGGCACACCGCTGCTATTGATCCTGTTCTGGGCATTCACCGGCGTTGTTGACAGTTCGCCGGGGCAACCACCGCTGGCAGAACTGGCGCAGGCTAATCGGCCGGATAGCGTGATCGGTTACGTTGACCAGGCCGGCCTGATTCGGACGATTCCCGATCCCGTCCCGGCTGACCTGTTCCGGGCTTTCCCGGACATCGAAGCGGCCGAGGCGGCGCTGGAGGGCGGCGACATCGGCGCATACTACGTGATCCCGTCCGACTATCGGCAGACGGGCAGCGTGCAGCGGATCAGTCCGCAACTGCCCACGTCGCCCCCCGACACCCAGTGGTTCAACTGGATGTTGATCGCCAACCTTTTCCCTGACGCCAGCCCAGAGCAAATCGCCCGGCTGCGCTGGCCCTTCAATTCGTCCGGCCTGGAATTCGTGAACTTGAGTCCCAAAGGCGAGGCCGGCGCCGAGGGCAACCCGATGCTGCCCTTCCTGGTCACCATAGCCGTGATGATTCCGCTGTTCACCAGTGGCAGCTTCCTGCTTCAAAGCCTGACGCAGGAGAAAAGCAGCCGGGTGATGGAGATTCTGCTGGTCTCACTGCGGCCGCGCCAGTTGCTCAGCGGCAAGCTCCTGGGTCTGGGCGCGCTGACGCTGGTTCAGTACGTGATCTGGGCAGCCATCGGCCTGCTGGCACTGGTCGTCACCGGCCGCGATGCATCCCAGCTTCTGTCCGGGATCAGCCTGTCGGCCAACGAGCTGTTGTTGGTGCTGCCTTATGCCCTGGGAGGCTTTACGCTGTACGCGGGCATCATGGCCGGTATCGGCGCATTGTCTCCTGACATAGAGAGCAGCCGCACCTGGGTGTTCGTCGTCAGCCTGCCGATGATGGTCCCCATTTATCTGTGGCAGGCCATTGTTACCTCACCCAACGGGCCGCTGGCGGCGGCCCTCAGCCTGATCCCCTTCTCCGCGCCGGTGGCGATGCTGATGCGTATGACGAGCACGGTCGTGCCGCTCTGGCAGATCGGAGCAAGCCTGGCTCTCCTGCTGATCACAGGGATCGGGATGACCTGGCTGATGGCCCGCCTCTTCCGCGTGCAAACTCTGCTGAGCGGCGAATCGCCCTCCGTCCATCGGGTGTGGTCGGCGCTGAGGGGCTGAAAGGACTGGTCACCTGACCAGGGAAAAGACTCCCCACCTGACCAGTCCCAAGACTATCCAGTTGGCCGATGCGCCGGGGAGTTATTTGTGGTATACTTGGAGCACAAGACCGGGCAGAAGACTTTCGACAGCCCGAAGGAGGGAAAAAACGGTTCTACGTGGAATAGTGGGGTTCGCGTTGGTGTCCCGATGCTCAAGCATCGGGCTGAAAGGACAAAGCCCGCTGAAGCGGGCTCAGGGCGCTTTAGAGTGAGTCGGAAAACTCGCGTTATGTCACAACCCTCCTGTGCATACATAGGTAAAAGTTGACCATAATCGCAATTCTTCGACACACTCTTTAGCGCCCTTCGTTCTCTTAGCCTGGACGTTTACGTCCAGGCCTTCCGGCGATAGCCCCGCGAATCCGCGAAGAACCGGAAAAACAATGAAAGCGACTTTACTAGGTCTACTAACGTTGGCTCTGCTGGCCGCGCTGGTTTACTTCCTCATGGGAGCGGGCGTGCTTCAAGCCGGGGATCTGCAGGCCGATGAGGCTCCCGCAGGCATCGCCTACTTTGCGGGCGTCTGCTACGTCGTCGGCGGTCTTCTGATCCTGGCCAGAAAGCGCTGGCTGTGGGTGATCGGCGCGGTCATCAATGCCCTGGTGATCGTGATGTTCATCGCCGCCTACGCGGCCAGACCGGCTGTGCTCTTCAGCCTGCCCGGGCTGGCCACCAAGGCGGCGCAGATTCTCCTGGAGATGGGGTTGGTCTATCTGATTGTGACGCACAAGCAAAAGGAGGCAGTAAAGTGAAGATTCTCGTAGCGTATGCGACAAAAGCCGGCTCGACAGCCGAGGTAGCGGCCGAGATCGGTCGAGTAATCGAGAGCAAGGGCGGCTGCCAGGTGGATGTGCGCCCCGTGGGCAAGCTAAACGGAGTGGACGGATACGACGCCGTGGTCATCGGCAGCGCCATCCGCGCCGGAAAGTGGTTGCCTGAGGCGACGAAGTTCGTGGAGAAGCACCGGGATGCGCTCAGCCAGATTCCGGTGGCTCTCTTCACCGTCTGCCTGACGCTGAAGGACGACACGGAGGAGAACCGGCGCACGGTGGCGGCCTACCTGGACCCGGTGCGCGAGGTGGTGCAGCCGGTGGAGATGGGCCTCTTCGCGGGAGTGATGGACTACAGCAATCTGCCCTTCATCCTGCGGCTGATGATGAAGGCGATGAAGTCGCCGCAAGGCGACTTTCGTGATTGGGAGGCTATCCGAACATGGGCGGCTGACCTGCGCCCAGCCTTGCTGAAAGCATAGATGAAGTGCCTTGTTGATGGAGACTTGGCGGTCACTTTGCGAACCTAGAAAGACCCGCAGAGTTCAATGAGACTGTGAGCGAGTTTCTACGCCTGGCCACCTGACCAGGTACAAAACTCCCCGGTTGGCCGATGCGCCGAAGAATTGTTTGTGGTATACTGGGGGCGTAAGGTCGAGCAGAGACACATTCAGCAAACAAATAATGAGGATATGATGAAAGCTATCGTTGTATACGAATCCTTGTGGGGGAATACCGCCGCCATCGCCCGTGCCATCGCCGAGGGCCTGGGGCCGGGGGCGCGAGCGCTCTCTACCGCTGAGGCTACAAGCGAGGCGATAGCGGACGCCGACCTTATCGTGGCCGGTGCGCCGGTCCACAGCTTGAGCCTCCCCACCGACAAACTCGGGAGTGGGCGCGGACCGGCGACCTCGGGCCCGGGGGAGCGCCGCCCGATCTCTCGCACCCGAAGATGCGCACGTGGCTCGAGGAGCTGCCGAAGGGACACGGTCGCTCAGCCGCGTTCGACACGCGCGTGAAGGCCTGGTATGGCCGAGGGGCGGCGTCGAAGATCCTCAAAGGATTGAAGCGCGCGGGATACAAGCCCATTGCGAAGGCGCGCGGTTTCTTTGTGAGCGGTCATCGCCTCAAACCCACCACTGACGGAACTCTTTGCGACGGCGAGATCGAACGAGCGCGGCTGTGGGGAGTTGAGCTCGCGAGGGCGATGGAGTGAGCGAT
>JAGGZG010000031.1 GCA_021162125.1 Anaerolineae bacterium | reverse complement strand
CGCCCCTGCTGGTCCAGCACCACCACGGCGGGGTCGGTGTGCTTGCTGCGCAGCAGCGGGGCCAGTTCCCGCACCACGATCCCGCTGGCCATAATGCAGATCAGGGCGTTGTGCTCCCGGAAAGCCCCTTGCAGCGCCTGCCGGACCGAGACGGAGTAGGGCACGATGCCCTGTTTATCCTGCTCCTCTGGCTCAAGGAAGCGGGCGGGAGCGTAAAGCCACGACCCGGGCAGCAGACGGTGCAGGCGTCGCCCGGTCTCGGTGCTGGGGCGGGTGAGGGCGATGATGGCCGGAGCATTCCGACGCTCAGGTTGCTGGAGCGCCGCACCGTAGAGGTAGGAATTGGGAACGCTCTCCTTTGCCCACGGAGACAGCGCCGGGCTGACGATGATCAACGCCTGGTGGGTTATCTCCGCCGCCTGCACCCGGGCGGCGATGTCGGCCAGCGTGCCCCGGACAATCAACTCGTCGGGCCAGCTCGCCCGGTAAACGACGGCCACGGGGGTGTCCTCGTCGTAACCTGCAACACGCAGTTCATCCACCACTTGCTCGATCATCCCCACGCTCAAAAAGATCACCAGGCTTGATCGGTGGGCGGCCAGTCGTCGCAGGGCCTCCGTGTCCGGCACCGGCGTGCGGCCTGCCAGCCGGGTGAAGATGACCGTCTGCGTCCCCCCAGGGAGGGTGAGCTCGACGCCCAGGGCAGCGGCAGCAGCAGAGGCGGAACTCACTCCCGGGATCACCCTGTAGGAGATGTCCGTCTTGTCCAGCTCCCGCATCTGTTCCATAATCGCGCTGTAGAACGTGGGGTCGCCGGTGTGGAGGCGGACGACGGCCTGGCCGCTCTCCACTGCCGTGCGCATCAAGGCGATTTGTCGAGCCAGTTTCATTCCGGCGCTGTTGTGGATTTCGGCGTCAGGCCGGGCGTACTGGAGCACAGCAGGGTTCACCAGGGAACCGGCGTAGATGATGACGTCGGCCTGGGCGATGAGCTGCCGGGCCTTGAGCGTCAACAGCTCGGGGTCCCCCGGTCCTGCGCCGACGAAATAGACCATACCAGGCGGCATATTGGCCATCCCTGTTATCTGTCTGGGGCGATCCGCTGCCCTAAATCAAAAAGCCCTCGACCTGGTGGATCGAGGGGCAAGTTGGCATGATAAAAAAGCCCCCTTTCGGAGATGGTAGGGGGGCTTATAGTTGTCTGTCTGAAGACAGGCCCGTTCCACGCCCTTTCTCTCGAAGGTCGTCCTGGAACATCACCGAGGCGGGTAATCTGGCTTCCTCGCTTGCGAGGTTACAGTTGCGGGACAGCGCCGGACTTTCACCGGTCTTCCCCCTTTGGTCCCCTTGCTTCCGGGCGTGGGGCACCTCGGCTACTATTTAATTGTCAGTCGCGATTCTAGCATAGAATCACAGGGAAGTCAAATCAAAAACCCGGCCAGCGCCAGGTTTTCAGATCGATAGGCAGGCCGGCCACGAGGAACAAGACTACATCGGCCCGCGCCGCCAGCCGTTGGTTAGCCCGCCCTAGCAGATCACGATAGGCCCGTCCCAGTGGGTAGGGAGGCACCAGTCCCATACCCACCTCGTTGGAGATGATGATCAAGCTGGCCTGGTGTTGCTCGTACCAGGAAAGCAAGGCGTCTATCTCGGCGTTCAACTGTTCCTCGACGCGAGCCTCGTTGAGGGAATCTTCTCCCCCGTTCAGCAATACGTTTGAGGCGAGCATAGTCAGGCAATCGAGTAACACGACGTCTACTTTGTCAACTATCTTGCTCAGCGCCGTGGCCACATCGGTGGCGGCTTCGAGTGTCTGCCAGTGGGCCGGACGGTGGGCGCGATGGGCGGTGATCCGCTGCGCCATCTCCCCATCGCCCGCCGTGGCAGTGGCCACGTAAAGCACCCGCTCCCCCAACTGTGCTGCTAACTGCTGAGCGTAATCGCTCTTGCCGCTGCGCGCGCCGCCTAGAACCAGAATGAGTCGCTTGTTCGTTACTTTCTTGGCCGGACGCTTCCCATCCATTGGCGAAGGACCTCCCGCGAGGAGAAGAAATCGTGCTGGTTAAAGACTTCCAACGTTACCACTCCCTCGTATCGCCGACGGTACAGCTCGTCCAGCACACCCCGAAGCGAGCGAGGAGGTGCATGGAGCAGCGATTTGTGATCGCGCTCGGCAACGCCGTGCAGGTGAACTACCCGCGTGCGGGATAGCCAGGTGCGCAGGTAAGGAAGGGGATCCCGATGCTGCACCCAGAGGTGGCCCACGTCCAGACACAAACTGACCGGCAGGCGCTCCAGGACAGGGAAAATGTGATCCGGTGGGTATCGCTCCAGATTTTCCGCGCAGAGCAGCGATGGATCACCTGCTGCGGGGACCAGTTGCTCCAGGGCGCGGACGCTCTCGTCGCGCCAGCGGGCCCAGGCCGTGGCCGTGCCGGCCGCCAGAGGCTCGTCTCCGTCGAGGTGTAGCACGTAGGCCCAGGGTGTTAGCGGCCGGGTGACATGGATTACCTTGAGCGCCTTTTCTATGGAAGGATGTTGGGTTTGCGCGTCGGAGGCGGCCAGACGCAAGTCCAGGGGCAGGTGGACGGTATAGGTCATTCCGTGGGCGGCTGCCAGCCGCTTTAGCTCGTCTACCGTGGCCGGATCGGGCAGGTTGCAATACTCGTCTACCTCGAAGAGCACCAACTCGACGTCGTCCACCACCCTGGCCAGGCGGCGAACGTTGGGCAGGATGTCGTCCTCGTAGACGTAGGAAGTGGACCCCAGGCGAAAGGGAAAGCGGTACTTGCTCACAGGCCATGTTTCCCCAGAGCGACGGCCAGTAACAGAACGACCACTTCGCTGATCTCGCACAGTGCGCCGTACACGTCACCGGTCAGCCCAGGAATGCGGGTCAACGTCCAGGCGACAACCAGGTGAACGCTCAACAGAACCATTGCTACAGCGAGAGGGCCTTTCCACCAGTGGGCGAGCAGAGCTACCAGCAAGGCGGTCACAGTGGCCAGCAATAGCTCCCGCCACCCAGCGTGGTCCTTGAACACTCGGCCCATCCCTTCTCGGCGCGCACAAGGGAAGCGCGATGTGGCGTAGACCATGGCCCAGCGTCCCAGGGTGGGGGAGAGCAGGAGCGCGCCCCATCGCCAGTCTCCAGGCAGGGCATCCAGGGCCAGAAACTTGATCAAGAGCAGCATCGCCGCGCCGACCGCGCCATAGGTCCCGATCCTCGTGTCGCGCAGGATTCGCAGGCGTTTTTCAGGCGATGTGGCTACGATCAGGCCATCGCAGCAATCGATGAACCCATCCCAATGCAGCCCCCCGCTGAGCGCGATCCACCAGGCCAGGGTAAAGGCACTGGCCAGGAGAGGCGGGAAAAGCCAGTTCAAGGGCCAGTGAGCTCCGATCAACAGCAGCCCGATCAAGGCTCCCACCAAGGGGAAGAAAGACATGGAATGACCTATCTCTGCCGGGGCAACCTGGCGGCGAAAGGGGACGGGGATCCGGGTTAGGAACTGAAGTGCGATCAGGAAGGACATTTCATGCCTTGTCGCTCACCTCTGCTTCGGCAAAGGTGGCCATCTCGTCCAGCACGCGACACGCTGCTTCGACCAGGCTGATAGCCAGGGCAGCGCCGGTGCCTTCCCCCAGACGCATGTTCAGATCGAGTAAGGGGTTGAGTCCTATATGGGCCAGCATAGCCTGGTGGCCGATCTCCACTGAGCGGTGGGCGGCGATGCAATAATCCCGCGCGGCGGGACATAGTTCGGTGGCGATCAGCGCCCCGGCGGTGGAGATAAATCCATCTACCACTACCGGAATGCGATGCGCGGCGGCTCCCAGCACCAGGCCGGCGATGGCCCCGATCTCAAAGCCACCTACCTTGCTCAACACGTCCAGCGGATCGGTGGGATTCGGGCGGTTAATCTCCAGAGCCCGCTCAACGGTCGCCACTTTACGGGCCAGGCCGGCGTCGTCCACACCGGTGCCGCGCCCGGTGACCCGTGCCGCCGACAAGTCAGTGAAGGTGGCGACGATGGCGCTGGCGGGAGTGGTATTGCCGATGCCCATGTCGCCTGTACCAACGATGTCCAGCCCACGGGCGATCTCTTCCTCGATTGTGGCGATCCCAACCTCGATGCTCTGTTCTGCCTGAGCGCGGGTCATCGCCGGCCCGAGGGCTATGTTGGCTGTGCCGTGGCCTATCTTGCGCACGCGCAGATCCGCGTGAGGGGGTAAATCCGCTGCGACGCCCACGTCCATCACTACCACGCGGGCGTCCACGTGGCGGGCCAGCACGTTGATCGCTGCTCCGCCGCGCAGGAAGTTGAGCACCATCTGGGCCGTAACTTCCTGGGGAAAGGCGCTCACCCCTTCAGCGACGACGCCGTGATCGCCGGCACAGACGACTATGGCTTTGCGCTCGAGTCGGGGACGGCTCTGGCCTGTGATGCCAGCCACTTGGATTGCCAGCTCTTCCAGTCGTCCCAGACTCCCCTGTGGTTTGGTCAATTGGGCGTGGCGCGCTCTGGCAGCATTCATCGCCTGCACGTCCAACTCAGCGACCTGAGCAACGCAGGATTGAAGTGTGTTCATTGGTCTCCTCAGAGCCGAGCCTCCATATTTTAATTAAAGTAAATCGCCCGGCCGGGAATGCCGAGCGACCAAACAAGACCCCCTGTCCGCTGGGCGGGCAAGGGGCGCAGCCTGCTCCCTTTCCGCGAGGGCCGTTCAGGTGACAATGAAGGTGGGGTATCTGGCTTCTCCAACGTGGCTGGAGTAACAGTTGCGGGACAGCGCCGGACTTTCACCGGTCTTCCCCCTTTATGCCCCTTGCTTCCGGGCGTGGGGCACCTTCGTTTCTCTATTCGATTGAACGCGATTGTAGCACTGAATTGGTGAGAAGTCAAATCGAAAACTTAGAGTTGCAGTAATGGCCGGAATGTGTTACAATAGATTTGTGCACCAGGGTGCAAGACCACGATGATGAGTCCCTGGCAAACCCCAGTATGGATTGAACACTCAATGGCGAGGTGTCACCATGTCCTCTTATCAATCCATTGCCCCAGCATCGCATTTCTTATCCCTTCATCGCCTTGCAGTAAACGCGGCGCGCAACACGCATCACGCGGCACGTGGCAAGCAATCACTCTCGTTCCACAAAACCGCATTGCGTTTAGCATACCTTTATGAACGCCCGTCCGATGGCGGGCGGGCATTTAATTTTACATAAATCTAATTTTGCCGAAGGAGGTACAGTGATGTACAAGAAACTCTTCATTCCCGGACCAACGCACGTGCGTGACAAAATCCTGCAGGCTCAGGCCGTGCCCATGATCGGCCATCGGGCCAAAGAGTACGCGGACCTGCAAGCCGCAGTGACGCCCAAGCTCCAGAAATTGCTCTACACCGAGCAGCGCGTCTATTTGTACGCATCCTCTTCCACGGGGGTAATGGAGGGCGCTGTCCGCCAGGCCTCGACCAAGAAAGTGCTGAACTGCATTTGCGGCGCCTTCTCCAAGCGCTGGCACCAGATCACCAAGGCCAATGGCGTACCCTGCGACGCTATCGAGGTGCCGATGGGGCAGGCTACCACGCCCGAGGCAGTGGACGAGGCGTTGAGCAAGGGCGAGTACGACGCCATCACCGTGGTGCTGAACGAGACTTCTACCGGCCTGACCAATCCCGTGAAGGAGATCGCCGCGTTGGTGCGCGAAAAATACCCCGACGTGCTGATCCTGGTGGACGCGGTGAGCGGCATGGCGGGCATCAAGATTGAATTTGATGCCTGGGGCCTGGACGTGTGCCTGGCCGGCGTGCAGAAGTGCTTCGCCCTGCCGCCGGGACTCACCGTCTGCGCCGTGAGCGACCGGGCGCGGGAGCGGGCTCGGCAGGTTCCCAATCATGGTTATTACTTCGCCTACGACGTGATGGACAAGAAATACGAGGCCCACCAGACTCCGGCCACGCCAGCCATAAGCCTGATCCAGGCACTGAACGTGCAGATGGACGACATCCTGGCCGAGGGGTTGGAGAATCGCTGGCAGCGCCACAAGGATATGGCAAAAATCGTTCAGGACTGGGCGCGCAAGTACTTTGCCCTTTACTCTGACGAGCGCTACCTTTCGCCTACGGTAACCAATGTCAAGAACACGCGCGGCATCAGCGTCAAGGACCTGAACGCTGAGTTGGGTAAGCGGGGAGCGATGATCTCCAACGGCTATGGCGAACTCAAGGAGAAATGCTTCCGCATCGCCCACATGGGTGACCTGACGGTGGACGACATCAACTGGCTGCTGGACCAGATCAATGACATCCTGGGGCTGGGGTAGATGGCGGAAGACAGGGCGATGTGGCTGAGAGCACTGGAGCACTATCGTGCTTGGAACGAAGCGAAGTTTGCGGATCGCGTGCGGCGAGCGGGCCGGCGTTCGCCAGCGGAGAAGTGGCGTGCCTACCTGGACCTGATCGCCTTTGGGCGGAGGATCAGGCCACAGCCCAGCGAGTGGGAGCATAGGCGGAAGATGGAAGCTCTTCAGACGTACTATGTCCGCCTGCAGCGCTTTGAGGAGAGGCGAAAGCAACGTGGATGAGCAGCTTGAGAATGCTTTGCGCGAAGCAATAGCGTTCCTCAATGCCCAGGGGTATCGCTACGCGGTGGTCGGCGGGATTGCCAATCAGATATGGGGTGAAGCGCGTTTTACCTACGACGTTGATCTGAAAGTGCAAGTGCCGGCCATGGATTACCCTACTGTGCGTGCTGCCATTCGCTCCGCTTTCCCCGAACCGGCTCGTCCGCACGCGCCACCTAATCCGTTGATCGTGGCCGTGAAAATCGGCCAGGTGATTGTAGACTTCCTGTTGGCCCTACCTGGCTACGAGGAGCAGATTATCACTCGTGCTGTACGTTGCGATCTGGGCCGTCTGCAAGTCTGGATATGTGCTCCAGAAGACCTGATCATCCAGAAAGCCATCGCCGGCCGGGCTAAAGACTGGCAAGACATCGAAGGTATTCTGATCGAGCAGCGTGGACGGCTGGATCTGGCCTATCTGGAAGACTGGCTAACGCAGTTCGCCGAGTTGCTCGATCAACCAGAGATACTCACGCAGTACCGCGTGCTCCAAGCACGTATTGCCGCTGTATCTCGCGGAAATAACCATCAGGAGGAAACAGATGAAACTGCTAATTTGTGACCCCACTGCCCCCGATGCCATTGCGAAAATGCGCGCCGCTGGCATCGAGGTGGACGTGCGCGACGATATCTCAGCCGACGAGCTGATGAAGGTCATCCCCGAATACCACGGCATGGTGGTGCGCAGCCGCACCAAAGTGCGCCAGCCGTTGATTGACGTGGCCAGAAATCTTAAACTCATCGTGCGTGGTGGCGTGGGCCTGGACAACATTGACGTGGATTACGCGCGTTCCAAGGGCATCACCGTGATGAACACCCCGGCCGCCAGTTCTATCTCGGTGGCCGAGCTGACCATTGGCTACCTCTTCGCCCTGGCGCGGAGAATACCGGATGCTACCGCGTCTATGCGCGCTGGCAAATGGGAGAAAAAAGCCCTCAGTAAGGGCACCGAGTTGACCGGTAAGACCTTGGGCCTTATCGGTTGTGGGCGTATTGGCCAGCAGGTAGTCAAACGGGCGGCAGCTTTGGGTATGACTGTGCTTTTCTATCGTCGCACCAAAGTGAACGTGCCCAACGCTACCCAGGTCTCACTGGACGAGCTGTTGACGAAATCCGACTACATCTCGCTGCATGTCCCACACACCCCGGAGACGCATCACATCATCGGCGCGCCGGAGTTCGCCAAGATGAAAGATGGAGTGTACATCGTCAACTGCGGGCGGGGTGGCACGCTGGACGAGACAGCGCTTTATGATGCTATCGTCAGCGGCAAGGTAGCCGGCGCTGCGCTGGACGTTTTTGAGGACGAAAAGGAGGATCGGGGCAAGAAACTGTTCACCCTGCCGCAGGTCATCGGCTCGCCGCACATCGGCGCCGGGACGCGCGAGGCCAGGGCTCGCGTGGGTGAAGAGGTGGCGGAGAAGGTCATTGCCTTCTATCAGGAGAACTTCTAGCGAGATTTCAGACCGATAAACAACTCACTGCGGATATGCAGAGTAGAGGCGCAAGGCCTTGCGCCTCTACTCTCTGGCTGTCTAACTTTGCATAGAACAGGAGTGGACGATGGCCGAGATTTCCCCATTTCGAGGAGTGCGTTACAATCCTGAACGATTTCCCAGCCTGGACGTAGTGGTCAGCCAACCTTACGATCGGGTGCGCTACGGCCTGCAGGATAAGTACTATGACTTGAGCCCGTACAATATCGTGCGCATCATCAAGAACAAACAGGAAGAGGGCGACGACGAGAACAACAACGTCTATACCCGTGCCCGCGATAATTATCACCGCTGGTTGGGCGAAGGGATTCTTGTCCGCGAGGCGCAGCCCGCTCTCTACGTTTATCACCAGGAGTTCACCGTCAATGGCGAACAGCGAGTGCGCAAGGCGTTCATTGCTGCGCTAAAGCTGGTGGACTTTGACGAGGGCACAGTGTTACCCCACGAGCGCACCCACGCCGGGCCCAAGGTGGACCGGCTCAATCTCCTGCGGGCCACGGCGGCCAACTTCGGGCAGATTTTCATGCTCTATCCCGACCGGGAAAACGCGATCAACGCTCTGCTGGATGCGGCTATCGCCGGCCGCGAGCCAGACGTGGACGTGGTGGAGCTTTACGAGAAAGACGTGCGCCAGAAAATGTGGGTGGTCACCGATCCGGAAGTGATTCATGCGGTGCAGGCGGCCATGCAGCCCAAGCGCAATCTCATCATTGCCGACGGCCACCATCGCTACGAGACGGCGCTCAATTATCGTAACCAGATGCGCGCGGCTCATCCCGATGCCCCGCCGAACGCTGCTTTCAATTACCGCATGGTTGCCCTGGTCAGCATGGACGATCCCGGCCTGACCATCCTGCCCACCCACCGCGAAATCCACGACTACGGAGCGATGTCGGCGGGCGCGTTTCTGGAGCGGGCTAAGCCCTACTTTGAGGTGGTCCCCGTGGCCGACCAGCCGGCCTGCTTCGAGTTGATGGCCCAGCGAGAGCGGGAACACGCCATCGGCTTCTACGCGGCGGGCAAGTATCACGTGCTCGTTCTCAAAGATGAATCGCTGCTAGACGAGTTGATCACCGAAGATCGCATCCCGGCCTGGAAACGGCTGGACGTTACCATTCTGCACAAAGTGCTTCTCGAAGGTGTGCTGGGCATGAGCGAGCACGTGGTGGAGGAGAAAGTGCGCTATCACCGCGATCCACAGGGGGCGATTGACAATGTGGACAGGGGTGAGGGCGAGTACGTGTTCTTGCTCAATCCTACCAAAATCAGCGAGGTGAAAGCCTGCTCCACCCAGGGTGAGAAGATGCCGCAGAAATCCACGGATTTCTACCCCAAAATGATCTCCGGCCTGGTGATCTGTCCGGTGAGCGTAGACGAGACTCTGGGTTAGGGTGATTTAGTTATGTTGCCGTTGGCCTATCCCTACGACCGCCAAGACTTGTTGGCTGCCTGGCAGCAGTTTATCAGCCAGGGCACCTGCGAGCTTTCCACCCTCGATCCGGCCGTGATGCGTTCCTGGCATCGTTGCCGGCAGGCTGGTCTGGATCCTTACACTTCTCCCATGTCCCTGTTCTGCGAGGACGTCGAGACGCTGGAAGAGCGGCAACATGCCCACTTTGACCTGATCGCCATTGCCCGTCCGTTCATGGAGGACATCTACCAGTTCGTCGGCGAGCGCGACGTCGTGGTTTACCTGACTGACCGGAACCTCTGCGTCCTGGACGCGGTGGGCGATCCATCGCTGCGCGAGTTGCTGCAAGCCAGGGGCTTTGAGTACGGGGCATTGCTGTCCGAGGAGTGCATCGGCACCAACGCAGCAGCCCTGGCCCTGAACGAGGGGATACCCGTACAGGTGGTGGGACCCGAGCACTACTGCGTCTCTTTTCACGCTCTCACCGATACGGCGGCTCCCATCCATGCCCCCACCGGAGAGATGCTTGGCGCGTTGAACATCGTCACCCTGGAGAGCGATGGTCACCCCCATACGCTGGGCATTGTGATGGCGGCGTCCAAGGCCATCGAGAATCAGTTGCAGGCGGATCTGAGCCTGGCCGAGGCGCACCAACACCTGGCGGAACTGAACGTCGCCTTGCAGGCCATGAGCAAGGGGATTCTGTTCCTCAACCCGGAGGGCCAGGTTACTCACATTAATGCCCGGGCCGGTGACATCCTGGGCATCTCCTATCGGCAGGCGATGGGACGTGAGCTTGCCTCCCTGGTCACTCTGCCCGTCGAGGTGGAGACGGCGATGGCCCGGCAGATTTCGTTGGCGGAGAAGGAGGTCGTCTTCCGAACGGCAGATGAACCCCGTCCCTGCTTGCTGAGCATAGACGTGCTGCGGGAGGGTTCCCATCTGCGGGGCTTCATCTTCATCCTGGAACACACTGCCGAGGTGCGGCGCTTGGTATATCGCATGGTGGGCGCGCGGGCCCATTTCACCTTCGACGACATCCTGGGGCAGGATGCGGAGATGCAACGGGTGTTATACTACGCGCGCATCGCTGCCCAGGGCGACTCCAACGTGCTGCTCCTGGGCGAGAGTGGCACCGGCAAGGAGATGTTTGCCCAGGCCATTCACAACGGGGGGCGGCGGGCCAGTGGGCCATTCATCGCCATCAACTGCGCGGCCATCCCCCGCGAACTGATGGCTAACGAGCTGTTCGGTTACGAGGGGGCCTTCGCTGGCGCTGGAGAGGAGGGGCGGCCTGGCAAGTTTGAGCTGGCCGATGGGGGCACTATCTTTTTCGACAACGTGGACGGCATGCCCCTGGATATGCAGGCCAGTTTGCTGCGGGTGATTGACACCAAGGAGATTGTCCGTCTGGGCGGCACGCGAGTCATTCCCCTGGATGTGCGCGTCATCGCCGCTTCCAACAACATGGACCTGGCTGGCGAGGTGCGGCGGGGACATTTCCGCGCCGATCTCTTTTATCGTCTGCACGTCCTGACTTTGACCATACCGCCATTACGGGAGCGGGGGAATGACATCCTGCTACTGATTGCCCACCTGACCGAGAAATTCGCCCGACGTTTGGGGAAGACAGTGACCATCTCGCCTGAGGCCATGGCTGTGTTGCAATCCTATTGCTGGCCGGGGAATGTGCGTGAGCTGGAGAACGTACTGGAGCGAGCCATGCACATGGTAGAGGGCAATGAATTAACCGTGGAACACCTACCCCGTGAGCTGCGTATGGCGACTATCGGCGGTACGGACGAGGCCATACTTACCCTGCAAGAGGCCGAGCGCCAGGCGATCATCCGCGCCGGGCGTGCCTTGCGGGGCAACACCACCAAAATGGCCGAGGCTCTGGGCATTGGGCGTACCACTCTGTGGCGGAAGATGAAAGCCTTTAACCTATCTCCTGAATCTTTCAAGGGATAGCGCTCGATGTGAATGTGAACACCCCTGGATTGTTCCAGGAAGGAACGCAACGAGAAAATTTGTTGTTTCAACATGAAACAAATGCGGGCAAAATCCTTGACAACGCTGCTTTTCGGGTTATAATAAGGGTGCATGTTAGCTCCAAACGAAGTTGTGACGAGCAGCAAGATCCCAAAGGGGGGTGAGTCTCGTGCTCAAGCGGGAGGAACGAGCACACGGCACTAACTGGTGGGCTTGGTGTGCGACAGGTCACTGTGTGGCCGGTTGCTGGTGTTGGGTGTGACGATATAAAAGGCACCTTTCCGAGCTTTGCTCGGCGTGGTGCCTTTTTATGTCTCTTGTGGGGGAGTATTGGCCTCGCCCGCGAGTCCTTTTTCGGTCTGGGATCCGATGCGCAAGTATTAAAGGATGGGGGGTTGAGGAAGGGGGGTGATTGCCAAAGACCAATAACAAGTAGCAAGGTAATTGTAAGTACGAATCGTCTGGACACACTGAACACACTAAAGCCATGATTTGAAAGGAGAGAAAAGACAATGATGGGAGAATTGATAGCTGAGGTCTTCGGGACCTTTATTCTGATCCTCTTGGGTGATGGCGTCGTCGCCAACGTCGGGCTGGCTCCCCGCCTGGCCGCACCGGCTTACAACTGGAATACGATAACCATCGGATGGGCCTTCGCGGTCATCGTCGCCGTGTACGTTGTCGGTGGCGTCTCCGGGGCGCACATCAACCCGGCAGTGACCCTGGCCCTGGCCGTGAAGCGCGGCTTCCCCTGGGGCAAAGTGATTCCCTACATGATTGCCCAAGTGATCGGTGCTTTCCTGGGTGCGCTGGGCGTGTACCTGGTGTACATGGACGGCCTGGTAGCGGCCGGTATGCCCAACGTGTGGTGCACCGGGCCAGGCTCTATTTTCGGTCAAGCTTTCTGGGGCGGCGCCGGAGCGGCGAGCGTCGGGTCATACTCCCTGGGGACTGCCTTCGTCGCCGAGATCTTCGGCACGGCCGTGCTGCTGTGGGGCGTTCTGGCCAGCGGCGACATGAAGAACCTGGGCGTCGGGGCCAACCTCGGCCCGTTCGTGGTCGGTTTCACCGTGCTGGCGGTGGGCCTGTCCCTGGGTGGGCCCAGTGGTTACTCCATCAACCCGGCCCGTGACCTGGGCCCGCGCATCTTTGGTGCTCTTGTGGGTACTAAGGATCTCTTCAGCGGCCTCTATTGGTTGTTGCCACCCGTCACTGCCCCGCTGATCGGTGGTATTCTGGGCGCGCTGACCTATGACTGGTTCGTGACCCCATTCCTGGCCAAGGAATAGTAAGTAAGCAGTTGGGTCACCTGTGTAGAGATCCAGGATGAGGCTGTGGCAGGTCTTCCTGGATTGTCAACGGGAGGGAAGCGAGCAGGTATTTCCTCCTTCCCTCCCTAAACTCGCCTGTAGAAGTGAAAGGAGGCGAAACTGTGAAAAAACTGATTAACAAGCCAGAGGATGTGGTAAAAGAGGAACTGGAGGGCGTTGCTCTAGCTTATCCAGATTTGGTCAAGGTGCATTTCGATCCTGACTTCGTCTATCGCGCCGATGCTCCGGTGAAGGGCAAAGTAGCCGTCATCTCCGGCGGAGGCAGCGGCCACGAGCCCATGCACGGTGGCTTCGTGGGTGTGGGCATGTTGGATGCGGCTTGCCCCGGCCAGGTGTTCACCTCGCCGACCCCGGACCAGATGCTGGAGGCTGCCAAAACGGTGAATAGTGGCGCGGGCGTGCTCTACATCGTCAAGAACTACACCGGCGACGTCATGAACTTCGAGATGGCTGCCGACTTGGCCCGGACTGAGGGCATCAGGGTGTTGAACATCCTGATAGACGACGACGTGGCCGTGCAGGACAGCCTGTACACCGCCGGTCGGCGCGGCGTGGGCACCACGGTGCTGGCGGAGAAGATCGTCGGCGCGGCGGCGGAGAAAGGCTACGACCTGAAGAAAGTGGCCGACCTGTGCCGCAAGGTTAACATCAACGGCCGCAGCATGGGCATGGCCCTCACACCCTGCACCGTACCCATGGCTGGTAAGCCTACCTTTGAGCTGGCCGAGGACGAAATGGAGATCGGCATCGGTATCCACGGTGAGCCTGGCCGGAAGCGCATGAAGCTCAAGACTGCCGACGAGATCACCGAGATGCTGGCCCTTTCGATCATCGAGGACTCGACCTATACCAGGACTGTGCGCGAGTGGGATGAGGACAAGGGCGAGTGGGTGGACGTCACCCTGGTGGATCCGCCATTCAAGGCGGGGGATCAGGTGCTGGCCTTCGTGAACAGCATGGGCGGCACGCCGGACATTGAGCTGGCGATAATCTACCGCAAGCTGCACGAGATATGCGAGAAGAAAGGGCTGAAGATCGTTCGCAACCTCGTCGGGCGCTACATCACCTCCCTGGAGATGCAGGGTTGCTCCATCACCTTGCTCAAGATGGACGACGAGATGATCGAGCTGTGGGATGCCCCGGTCAAGACCCCTGGCTTGCGCTGGGGGATATAGGCCAGAAGCTCTCGACCCGGGGTGAGGACAGCGTGCCCTCCTACTGAAAAGGTCTCCCCGCTCGTCCCCGAGGATGAATGCTGCCCAGAGGTGAGCGGGGGGAGAGAGGTGCAATGCCCTGACCTCTGTGGTGAAGAAGGCACTTTTCTGACCGCCAGTTGCAAAGGAGAGGGTTTGTATGCCCATCACGACTGCTGACGTTCTAGCCTGCCTTCGTAAGATGGCGGACGTGATTCACGAGAACAAAGAGTATCTCACTGAGCTGGACTCAGCTATCGGCGACGCCGACCACGGCATCAACATGGATCGTGGGTTCCAGTCGGTGCTGAAAAAGCTGCCCAGCGTGGAGGACAAGGACGCTGGCACCATTCTCAAGACTGCTGGTATGGCCCTGGTATCCAGTGTCGGTGGGGCGGGTGGGCCGCTCTACGGTACGGCCTTCATGCAGGCCGGCATGGCCGTGGCCGGAAAGTACGAGTTAGAGGCCGAGGATATATTGGCTGCCCTGGAAGCGGCTCTCAAGGGAGTGGTCATGCGTGGCAAGGCCAACTTGGGCGACAAGACGATGGTAGATGCTATCACCCCGGCGGTGGCTGCTATGCGGGAGGCACTGAGAAACGGTGCCGGCACGGCAGAAGCTCTGGAACAGGCAACGGCGGCCGCGGAGAAGGGCATGAAAGATACCATTCCCATGCTGGCCAAGAAAGGGCGAGCCAGTTACCTGGGCGAACGGAGCATCGGCCACCAGGACCCAGGTGCGACTTCCTCGTATCTCCTCATTCGCACCATAGCTGAGATAGCGCGGGAGAAAGAATGAGCGTAACTGCTCAGGCTACTTCTGTTAGCGATTGAAATCGCCTCTAGAGGGCTTGCAGCCGAGCGAGCGTCCACCTGCGTGGGCGCGCCTGTCCACGCAGGTGGACAGCCAGCTTTAGCTCCTCAGGCGCGGTTTCAACCGCTGGCCTGAGTAGTAACGAATGAGCTAAGTACTAGTCACCTGACAGTTTGAGAATGCCATAACAGGTCTGGAGAAGATGGGTTAACAGGTAGTCCCCCGGTAACGTGTTGGTCGCTCAGACCCGCTCGGACGTTCCACGTCCGAGCTACGAGATGCAAGGCCCTCCGGGCCTCTGGAGCCCCCGAAGGGGGCTTTCCACCTCGTAGCCGGGCGGGCTTGCCCTGAGCGTATAGTCGAAGGGTTAGCGCCCGGCGGGGCGGACGAGGGGCACCAACGCACAAGGGGGAGACCACCGGTTAACAGGATTGGCCGTACGTGGCGCAGGCTTTCCAGCCTGTCCTACACCCTACCCTATGCCAACGGCACAAAGTGTCAGGTAGCTAGTCGGGTAGCCAGAGCTAAGTGGATTGTTGAGGATATTAGCTCTACTGAGCCAAATTATTAAAAACAAGATGGGAAGGAGATCAGGACATGGCAAAGAAATACGCAGCAGCAGTAGACCAAGGTACGACCAGTACTCGATTTATGGTCTTTGACCACGCAGGACAGGTGGTTGCCGTGCACCAGTTGGAGCACGAGCAGATTTACCCGAAGGCTGGCTGGGTCGAGCACGACCCGATGGAGATCTGGGCCCGCACTCAGGAGGTGATCAAGGCCGCTCTGGACAAGAATGGCATTGATCCCAACGACATCGCGGCCATCGGCGTGACCAACCAGCGCGAGACGACCATCGTATGGGACAAGAATACCGGCAAGCCTTACTACAACGCCATCGTCTGGCAGTGCACCCGCACCAAGGACATCTGCGACGAGTTGGCCAAGGATGGCGGCCAGGATCGCTTCCGCGCCCAGGTGGGCTTGCCCCTGGCCACCTACTTCTCCGGCCCCAAGATCAAGTGGATCCTGGACAACGTGGAGGGCGTCCGCGCGGCGGCGGAGAAGGGCGATGCCATCTTCGGCAACATTGACACCTGGGAGATCTGGTGGCTGACCGGCGGCCCCAATGGTGGCGCGCACGTGACCGACGTCACCAACGCCAGCCGCACCATGCTCATGAACCTGGAGACCCTGGACTGGGATCAGGAGATCCTGGACATCATGGGCATCCCGCGCCAGATGCTGCCGGAGATCCGCCCCTCCAGCGATCCCAAGATCTACGGCTACACGCCCAAGGACGGGCCGCTGGGCACCAGGATCCCGGTGTGCGGTGACCTGGGTGACCAGCAGGCGGCCCTGGTGGGACAGACCTGCTACAGCCCCGGTGAGGCGAAGAACACCTACGGCACTGGCTGCTTCATGCTGCTCAACACCGGCACCAAGCCCGTGCCCAGCAAGAGTGGCCTGCTGACCACGCTGGGCTACAAGATCGGCGACGAGCCGGCCGTGTACTGCCTGGAGGGTTCCATCGCTATCACTGGCGCTCTAGTGCAGTGGCTGCGCGACAACCTGAAGTTCTTCGACTTCTCGAAGCACATCGAGGACTACGCCAGGGAGGTGGAGGACGCTGGCGGCATCTACTTCGTGCCCGCTTTCTCCGGCCTCTTCGCGCCCTATTGGAAGAGCGACGCCCGTGGCGTGATCGTCGGTCTGACCCGCTACGTGAACAAATACCACATCTGCCGCGCGGCACTGGAGGCTACCGCCTACCAGACTCGCGAGGTGCTGGATGCGATGGAGAAGGACTCCGGCGTGAAGCTGGCTGCCCTCAAGGTGGACGGCGGCATGGTCTACAACGAACTGCTGATGCAGTTCCAGGCCGACATTCTGGGCGTGCCCGTTGTTCGCCCGATGGTAGCCGAGACCACCTCGCTGGGCGCGGCCTACGCCGCCGGTCTGGCCGTTGGCTTCTGGGGCAACCTGGAAGACCTGCGCGAGAACTGGGGTGTGGACAAGACCTGGGAGCCCAAGATGGACGCCGAGACCCGCGCGAAGCTGTACAAGGGTTGGCTCAAGGCCGTCACCCGCACTTTCGACTGGGTGGAATAGGGACTAGCCGGGCGAAGCTCGCTTGGCTTTCCAGAGTCCCCACGGATGGTGTTGTGCTTTCGCGTACCCCATCCTATGCACGAGGCGAAAAGGGAAGACTTCCGCCGGGGGTCTTCCCTTTTCAATGGGCCTCATGTCCATCTGCTGGCCAGGCGGAGATGAAATTGGAAAGGAAAGTGGAATGGATATAAAAGAGGAATATAAAGAGGTGAAAGGGAAGTACGACGTGATCATTATCGGGGCGGGGTTGGTCGGCTCGATAATTGCCCGTCGGCTCTCTCAATACGAGTTGGATATCCTCCTCATTGACAAGGAACCCGATGTCGGTACCGGCACCAGCAAGGCCAATACAGCCATCGTTCACGCTGGTTACGACTCTCCGTTCGGCACGCTGCGAGGCAAGCTGGTTGTGAAGGGCAATCGCATGTTCTACCCGATGTGTGAGGAACTAGACGTGCCTTACAAAATTACCGGTACCTACGTAGTCGCCCTGACTGATGAAGACCTGAAAACGCTGGAAAAGCTTATGGAGAATGGGCGCAAGAAGGGAGTGCCTGGATTGGAGATCATCTCTGGTGAGGAGATGCGCCGCCGCGAGCCTTTGGTCAACCCAGAGACGACGGGCGCTCTGTATGCTCCCACAGGCGGGGTAAGTGATCCTTTCATGCTTACCGTTGCCGCTGCAGAGAATGCGGTGATGAACGGTACGGATCTGATGCTGGAGACGAAGGCATTGGATTTCGTCGTAGAGCCCTTTTCACTGCATAAGAAAAAAGTCGCGGGGGTGGTTACCAACCGGGGCACTTTCCTGGCCGACGTTACCATTGCCTCCGCTGGTCTCTATTGCGACGAACTGATGGAGAAGCTAGACATCAAATATGACTTCTACGTCAGGGCTCGCAAGGGGGAGTACTACGTGTTCGACAAGGCCAAAAAGGGGTCTGTACATAACGTTCTCTTCCCCTGCCCCACTCCGGTTACCAAGGGCATCCTGGTCACAACCACGGTCCATGGCAACATGCTTCTAGGCCCCACTGCCTATGAACTCAAGGATAAAGAGGATACCTCAGTCAGAGCTGAGGGCCTGGCGGAACTCCGCGAGGGAGCCAAGAGGCTGGTGCCAAGCCTGGAGATCACGGACGTGATCAGGGTCTTCGCTGGTCTACGAGCTGGGGGCTTTCTCCACGACTTCATTATCGAGGCCCCGGCGAAATACTGGGGATTCATTAACCTGGCAGGCATCGAATCGCCGGGTATGGCCTCCTCCCCGGCCATCGCCGAGTACGTGGAGAATTTGGTGCGGGAACAGGGGTTGGAGCTGAGAAAGAAGAAAGACTGGAATCCCATTCGTGTTGGTCGCCCTGATTTCAGCGAGCTTTCCCCGGAGGAGCAGGCGATTTTGATTGAGAAAGATCCTCGCTATGGCCGTATCGTCTGCCGCTGCGAAACGGTGACCGAGGGAGAGATCGTGGCTGAGATCCATTCCCCCGTTCCCGCTCGCACATACGATGCTCTGAAACGGCGTACTTGGCTGGGGACTGGCCGCTGCCAGGGAGGGTTCGACACGCCCAGGGTGATCGAGATACTTTCTCGCGAGCTGGGCATCCCACCCACGGAGGTAATCAAGGAAAGCTGGGGCTCCAACTTCTTAACTCGGCCGACGAAAGACGTCCCGGAGGGAGGATAGGATGTTTGAGAAACAGTATGATGTGGCAGTGATCGGCAGCGGCCCTGGTGGGCTGGCGGCAGCCATAGCTGCCAAGGAAGCTGGCGCGCAGGATGTGGTAGTCATCGAGCGCGACGTGGAATTGGGTGGCATCCTCCTGCAGTGTATCCACAACGGCTTCGGATCAGTGATTTTCAAAGAGGATCTCACCGGCCCTGAGTATGCCTATCGGTTCATTGATCAGGCCAGGGAGGTGGGGGTTGAGGCCATGATGGATACTTTTGTCCTGGATTTGACCCCACACCGGGAGATCTACGCCATCAACAAACGAGATGGGATGGTGAAAATCAATGCGCGGGCTGTGGTTCTGGCCATGGGCTGCCGAGAGCGCCCCCGTGGTGCACTGGCCATCCCGGGCTTTCGTCCGGCAGGTATCTACACCGCCGGCACCGCCCAGCGGCTGGTCAACATCGAGGGCTACATGCCCGGCGAGCGCTTCGTTATCCTGGGCTCCGGCGACATCGGCATGATCATGGCCCGCCGCCTGACCTTCGAGGGGGCTAAGGTGGAGCGCATGTTAGAGATATTGCCCTACATTAGCGGCCTGAAGCGCAACTATGTGCAATGTGTGTTAGATTACAACATCCCCTTGCAGCTTCAACGTACTGTCATTGACATTAAAGGCCGCAACAGGGTGGAGGCGGTGGTCTCGGCCCAGGTGGACGAGCACTGGCAACCCATCCCCGGCACGGAGGAGACCATTCCCTGCGATACGCTCCTCCTTTCGGTGGGGCTCATACCTGAGAACGAGCTCTCCAAGAAGGCTGGGGTGGAGCTGAATCCCCTGACTGGTGGCCCTTACGTGGATGATACAATGCAGACCAACGTGCCGGGCATTTTCGCCGCCGGCAATGTAGTCCACGTGTACGACCTGGTGGACTGGGTGACTAAGGCCGGGCTCCTGGCCGGACGACATGCGGGTGAGTACGCTACCCAGCGGCGAACAGAGTCGGATCGCAAGCTGAGGGTCGTGGCTGGTGATAACGTGCATCACGTGATCCCTGAGGTTCTCGATCCCTCAGACCTGGAACGGGAGCCTCTGGAATTACAGTTCAGGGTCCGGCGACCAGTGGAAGCTCCGGTCTGGGTCAAGGTAGAGGCCGACGGGGAGCTGGTCAAGCGGAAGACAGAGCGATATGTCCGGCCCAGCGAGATGATCATGGTCAAGCTGTCTCCGAAGGACTACGACAAGGTCGCTGGCGCGAAAAAGCTCTCAGTGCGGGTAGAGGAGAAAGGATAAGGAGGCGAGATGGCTGAGGAAACAACCAAGCTAATCTGCATCACCTGCCCCGTGGGCTGCGAGCTGACAGTGACCCACGAGGGCAAAAAGGTGCTAAAAGTCGAGGGCAATCAGTGCAAGTTGGGCATCGAGTATGCTAAACAAGAGATATCTGAGCCCCGGCGGATGATCATCACCACAGTCCGGGTCAAAGGCGGATTTCATCCCCTGGTGCCGGTGCGTTCCGCCGAACCTGTGCCCAAGGAGAAGATTTTCCCCATTTTGAAAGAACTGCGGAAGGTGGAATTGGAAGCGCCAATAGAAATGCATCAGGTGGTGCTGGAGAACGCCCTCGGCACCGGCGTAGATGTGGTGACCAGCAGAAGCCTGCCGGCGAGCTAGCTAACTGGAGAGGGGAAAGCTCCCCTTCCCCTCGCCTGCGCGTAAGCGCGGGAGAGGGGAAGGGGCCGGGGGATAGGGTGAGGGTCTTATACAGAGTCAGGACAAATCAATGTCAAAAAGCAAGAGACAAAAGAAAAAGAAAACTCCGCGCCCAGGCCAGAAGCCACGGGATACGCCACAATCCCAGGAAGAGCAGCCCCGAAAGTTTACCTGGATACCTCTTTGGGGTTGGGTTCTGATCTTCCTCGTGCCCCTGGCTATTAGCGAGTACATGTTTTACGTGGTGGGCAGGTGGGCGAGCATGATCCTCTTCCCGATAGTCTGGGTTGGGTTCTGGATTGCGATCATGCAGCGATCTGGATGGGTGATTCTGAAGAAGCATAAGGACGAGTGACCTCCCTGGCTGTTTTCCCGTCTGGCGGCGGGGTTTAGATGCTGGATGGAGACATGAGACATTCTGTGGACGAGCGTGCAGGCCAGGCTGTGGAGGAGACCGAGGAAGAATCTGCTCCGCAGGATGTCTTGCCGGGGCAACCACCCGGTGAGGCGGACGAAGGTAAAAAGCGGCGTACACCGGCTTCGCCCCTGGAGATGCTGTTCCGCGAGGCTGAGGTTATTGCCCAAAATCTCAAGGAAAGCGGCACGCGCCGTTAGCACGACCTCAGTCCCCCTAACTCCTCCTCTGGCCTTTTTCCTT
>JAGGZG010000208.1 GCA_021162125.1 Anaerolineae bacterium | reverse complement strand
GTCGGCCTGGACCCCATCATCGAGCACAGCGGTGCGCAGATCCCCCTGTTTTGAGGGATGGGTGTTTGACCCTGCCAGCATCGCATGGTATAATCTACTTCCTGGCAGGTGGACACGACCGGTACGACTGGAGTCTGCGTGGATGTCGTCACGTGCAATTTTGGCTTTGATGAGGCCCTCCTGATAACGGAGTGACGGAGTTGATACTTCCTTGTAAGCATGAAGAACAAGTAACGAAGCAGGTACAACCCACCATTGATTTGCTGACCAATATGGATGAGTGGCATCCGGATGTGTTGCTTCAACACGCTATCCAGCCAGCAGACTACAAGAGCGGTCTGGTCTTCCGGTCGGCCATTGAGAGCATTCGTGGTACATTTATCGCCTCCTCGAAACCGGGCCGTGAGGGTTTGGTAAAGGATGTCCTGGAGAATCTACTGCAACGCAGGTGGATCGAAGATTATGAACAAACCGGTAGCCGCCGCCGACACGACTTCACAATCGTGCTCAAACGAGACCCTGCCTACTTCGCTGCTTTAGAAGTCAAAGGAGGCGAGGGCAACAGTATCAACATTTCTGAACGCCCCCTATGGGCTAGGGAATTTGGTGTGTGGTGTCATCTTGACGGTGCTATCGTCAACCAGCCAGCGCACGGCGCACATGCCATAATCAACCGCCTGACCAACGAGCTGGTCAGGCGACGCAAATTGGTGGATGTTCTGTTCATCAAGGACATACTCTGTGGCACGCGGACGCGGCCTTGTCCCAAATATTCAGGCCGGGAAGATAAGATTGGACTCCAGGCGGCGCCCGATGTATTCTTGTTTCCGCAGCGCGTTCCTTCGCTTGATGATCCTGAGCCGCCTGTTCACACGTTGGATACACTGAGACTGCCAGAGTTGGTTTTAGAGTTATTCGGTGTAGATACCACTGCACAAGGCAAACATATCTGGGAAGTCCGCGTGAAGGTTGTTGAGCTCCCCAATGGGCGGCTTCGAAGAGAAGTTCAGGTCTGGCATCAAGGAAAAGTGGTTGGTGAAAGCAAATCCCGCCCGTGGCGACCGTAGGAGTTAGGACTTTGCCTGAGAGCTTGAAGGAAGCACGACAACTATATTTGTTTGAGGATACGGAAGTAGTTACCGAGCTCGACGCGCGGCTGTGGCATGGTTCGTTCAGCAGCCGAGAGAGCTCGCTACAGCAGTTGTCTCCCTACGTGGGCAAAATGAAATCAGGGATGGCCAGGGTGCTCGTGAATCTGTATTCTAAGCCGGGAGATACGGTACTTGATCCCTTCTCCGGTTCCGGTGTCGTTCCATTAGAAGCGGCTTTAGCCGGGCGGCGCGCCTGGGCCAATGACCTCAGCCCCTACGCCTATGTGTTGACGCGAGGAAAATTGGAAGCACCCGGCAGTCGAGAGGTGGCTATTGAAAGGGCTAAAGCCTTGATCAATGCTGTAGAACGGGATGCACCGTCCGTGGACCTGGCCGTCGTTCCCGAATGGGTGCGCGAGTTCTTTCATCCTGACACATTGCGCGAAGTCGTGACAGCCTTCCGTATACTACGCCAACAGGAAGACTATTTCTTGATGGCCTGCCTGTTGGGAATCTTGCATCACGTGCGCCCCGGCTTTCTCTCTTATCCTGCCAGCCACCTTGTCCCTTACTTGCGCAAGAATAAATACCCGCCTGACGCATTTCCAGAAATGTACGCTTATCGTGATTTAAGGTCCCGGTTGCTGGCAAAAGTCAAACGGGCTTACCGTCGCCACATGTTGCCGCTTGATTGGGAACAGCGTCAGTATCAAGTGTGGCAGGTGAATTCTATGAGCTTGCCTGTTAAAGATGAGACTGTGGATGCCATCATTTCAAGTCCACCTTACTTTGGGGCGTTGGACTATGCCCGTGATAATCGGCTACGCCTGTGGTTTCTGGGTTGCGAAGACTGGAAGGAATTGGATGCTTCTCTGACGGCCAATAGTAAAGTGTACTTGTCACAGATGGCTATCTGTCTGGAAGAGATGTATCGCGTTCTAAAGCCGGGCGGTTATTGTGTGCTGGTTTTGGGAGACGTAGAACGGGACGGCAAAACACGACGCACGGCAGAAATCCTGGCTAATTTGGCAGTTGAGGTAACAGGTAACCGCTTTGTGGTTGAAACTATATACGATGATCGTATACCCGACGAGCGACGTTCCCGACGGCAGACTCGGACGACTAAGTTTGAGCGCATTTTGGTGATGTACAAAGAGTAGTTTGCGCAGCGTTTTTTCAGAGGCGCTGAAACTACGTACATATACCCGTGCGAAAAGGAATCGGGAAAGCGATAATGACAGATTGGTACACACTGGATCGAGACGCCGTGTTGGAGCGCCTGGGGACGCGCCTGGACGGCCTGACGGACGAGGAAGCGGCGGAGCGCTTACAGCGCTTCGGGCCGAACCAGCTCCAGGAGCGACGGGGGCGTAGCCCGTGGGCTGTGCTGGCCGCGCAGTTCACCGAGGTCATGGTCGTCGTCTTGTTGGTCGCGGCCATCATCTCCTTCGCCATCGGCGATGCCACCGACGCGGTGATGATATTGATCATCGTGGTGCTCAACGCCATCCTGGGCTTCACCCAGGAATATCGCGCCGAGCGCGCCATGGCTGCCCTTAAACGGTTGGCTGTCCCCGTGGTCAAAGTGCGCCGCGCCGGACAGATAAGAGAGCTGCCGGCTACTCAGTTGGTGCCGGGTGACGTGATCCTGCTGGAAGCCGGGGCCCGCGTGCCAGCCGACGTGCGCATCCTGGAATCGGTCAACCTGCGGATTGAGGAATCGGCCCTGACTGGCGAATCCGTCCCGACCGAGAAAGTGGATCGGGCACTGGTGGCTGAAAACATCTCCCTGGGCGACCAGCGCAACATGGCCTTCATGGGCACTACCGTCACCTATGGCCGGGGCGTGGCTGTCGTAGTCAAGACCGGGATGCGCACCGAACTGGGGCACATCGCCGACATGCTCCAGACCATCGGGGAAGAGAAAACTCCCTTGCAACAACGCATGGCCGAGCTGGGCAAATGGTTGGCCATCGGCGCGCTGATCATCTGTGCCATCGTTTTTGCTGCCGGGGTGTGGCGGGGTGGCGAGATCACCGAGATGTTCCTGACCGCCGTCAGCCTGGCCGTGGCCGCCGTGCCGGAGGGATTGCCCGCCGTAGTCACCATCGCCCTGGCGCTGGGCGCGCAGCGCATGGTGCGCCGTAACGCGCTGATCCGCAAGCTGCCCGCCGTGGAGACCCTGGGCTCGGTGACGACCATCTGCTCCGACAAAACCGGCACCCTGACCGAGAACCGTATGACAGTGACCGTGTTGGACGTGGCCGGGCGCACGGTGAACCTGGTGGAGCAATTGCGCAAGGCCGGGCCTGTGCTCAGCCCCGATGATGCACCACTGGCCCCGCCCGACGAGACGCTGACACTGCTGCTGATCGGGGGGACACTGTGCAACGACGCCATACTGGAGCCAGACGAGAAGAGGCCGGGTGGCTACCGCGCTGTGGGCGATCCCACCGAGGGGGCACTGGTCATCGCGGCGGCACGAATGGGCCTGTGGAAGGCTCAACTGGAGACTGTCCTGCCGCGCGTAGCCGAGGTCCCGTTCACCTCCGAGCGCAAGCGCATGACCACCATCCATAAAGTTGCAAGTCACAGGTTGCAAGTTACAGGTTCCGAGCAAAGCGATCAGGAACTTGCAACCTGGAACCTGCAACATTACGTGGCGTTTACCAAAGGGGCGGTGGATGGGATGCTGGAGATCAGCGACCGGGTCTGGGTAGACGGGCGGACCGAGCCGCTGGACGATCATTGGCGCGAGCGCATCCAGGCTGCTAACGATCAATTGGCTGCTGACGGTGTGCGCGTGTTGGGCGTCGCCTTTCGCCCGCTGGATACGCTCCCGGAACCGGTGAACGAGGAGACACTCGAACGTGAGCTGATCTTCGTTGGCCTGGTGGGGATGATTGACCCGCCGCGCTCCGAGGTGCGCGATGCTGTCGCCAAATGTCGCACGGCGGGCATCCGTCCGGTGATGATCACCGGCGACCACCCGCTGACCGCCTTGCACATCGCCCGCCAATTGGGCATCGTCGCCCTGGACGACGCACAGGCGCGGGTCATCACTGGCCAGGAGCTGGCGGAGATGACGGTGGACGACCTGGAGGCGGTGGTCGAGGACGTGGCGGTCTACGCCCGCGTCTCGCCGGCGCACAAGGTCAAGATCGTCGAGGCGCTCAAACACAGGGGGCACTTCGTGGCCATGACCGGCGATGGCGTCAACGATGCCCCGGCCCTCAAGCGGGCCGACATCGGCGTGGCCATGGGCATCACCGGCACCGACGTGAGCAAAGAGGCCGCCGACATGATTTTGCTGGACGACAACTTCGCCACCATCGTCGCCGCCATTGAAGAAGGGCGTACCATTTACGACAACATTCGCAAATTCGTGCGCTACACCATGTCCAGCAACGTGGGCGAGATTATAGTGATGTTGTTAGCCCCGTTGTTGGGATTACCCATCCCCCTGACCCCACTGCAAATCCTGTGGGTCAACCTGGTGACAGACGGATTGCCCGGCCTGGCGCTGGGCGTTGAGCCGGCGGAACCCGACACGATGCGCCGTCCGCCTCATCCGCCCAATGAGAGCATCCTGGCGCGGGGCATGTGGCAGTACATGCTGTGGATTGGCATCCTGATGGGCTTGGTATCACTATCGGTGGAAATCTGGGGTTATGGAAAGGGCAGTGGCGCGTGGCGGACGATGGTTTTCACCACTCTCTGCCTGGCCCAGATGGGCAATGCGCTGGCGGTCCGCTCGGAGCGAAGGACGCTGTTGGCCCTGGGGCTGTTCTCCAATAGGCCGCTGCTGGGCGCAGTGCTGCTCACCGTCGTCTTGCAGGTGGCCGTTATCTACGTGCCATTCTTGCAGGTCATTTTCCGCACCGTGGCCTTGACCCCGGCACAACTGGGCATCAGCTTGGCGATGAGTACAGTGGTTTTCTTCGCCGCGGAGGGAGTGAAACTGGTGCGGGCCAGAGTAAACGGGCGACGCACGCAGCCCAGTTGAGCGGACGGATAGCCGCAGGCAGCCCCCTGCTCTCCACAAGCGGTGGAAGTGTAAGCAAGAAGTGACCGGTGTTGCCGAAGATGGAATCCGGCGACCGGCAGAGGTTGACTGCCGTCTGCCCAAAGTTGCCGGCGGACGAGTCGTCGAGGCGCATTATTAAAGAGGCTGGGAAGAAATGCTGGAGAAGGTTCTGGTCGCCAATCGCGGTGAGATCGCCGTGCGCATACTGCGCACCTGTCGCGAGCTGGGTCTGAGAACGGTGGCCGTCTACTCCGACGTGGACCGCAGCGCCCTCCACGTGCGCTATGCCGACGAGTCGTACCTCATTGGCCCGGCCCCGCCCCGCGAGAGCTACCTGTCCATCACGCGCCTTATCGAGACAGCCAAGCGATCCGGCGCGAATGCTATCCACCCCGGCTACGGCTTCCTGGCTGAGAACGCGGATTTCGCCCGTGCCTGCCGCGAGGCGGGTTTGATCTTCATCGGCCCGCGACCGGAGGTCATCGAGCTGATGGGTGACAAGATTGCTGCCCGGCAGGTCATGCAGGCCGCCGGTATACCAGTAGCCCCTGGCACGGCTTCCGGGCTGGACGACGCGGAGTTGGAGGCCGCTGCCCAGCGCATTGGCTATCCACTGCTGGTCAAGGCGGCAGCCGGGGGCGGGGGTAAGGGGATGCGCATCGTACATTCGGCAGCGGATCTGCTGTCCGCTATCGCCGCCGCCCGCCACGAGGCCGAGGCCGCCTTCGGCGATGGCACCATCTACCTGGAACGGATTATCGAAGGAGCCCGCCACATCGAGTTTCAGATTCTGGGCGACCACTACGGTAACATCATCCACCTGGGCGACCGCGAGTGTTCCATCCAGCGCCGCTACCAGAAGCTCGTCGAGGAGTCACCGGCTATCGCTCTGGATGACGCTCTGCGCCAGGAGATGGGGCAGGTGGCTGTGCAGGTGGCCAAAGAGGTGGGTTACACCAATGCAGGCACAGTGGAGTTCCTGTTGGATGCACAGGGGAATTTCTATTTCATGGAGGTGAACACTCGCTTGCAGGTGGAACACTGTGTGACAGAGGCGGTCACCGGCGTGGACCTTGTTAAGGAACAATTGCGTATCGCTGCCGGACGACGATTGTCTCTCCGGCAGGAAGATGTACGCATGCGTGGTTGGGCCATCGAGTGTCGCATCACGGCCGAGGACCCCTACAACAACTTCCGGCCTTCCCTCGGGCGCATCGTCGGCCTCTACGAGCCCAGTGGCCCCGGCGTGCGCGTGGACAGCGGCGTCCACGAAGGCTTCGAGATCTCTCCTTACTACGACTCTCTCATCGGCAAGCTGGTCGCCTGGGGTGAAACCCGGGGTGAGGCCATTCTGCGTATGCGACGGGCCCTGGAAGAGTATCGCATCATCGGCATTAAAACCACCATTCCCTTTCATCAGGAGTTGATGAACAGCACCCGCTTCATCGGCGGACAGTTCGATACCACCTTTGCGGAAGAGAGCTTTGTCCTGGTCGAAGAAAAGCTGGAAGAACACCTCAAGATTGCGGCCATCGCTGCCACGCTCCTGGCCCACCACCGCCGAAATCAAGCCCGCTCTACCATTACCCCCGCCGGCCAGCGACGAGCGTCCAACTGGAAGATGTTCGGTCGGTGGAGGATGTTGCGGCGATGAGATACGTGACTACGATTGAAGACAAAACCTTCGTCATTGAGATCAAAGAGGGGGAAATTATCGTTGATGGCCAGGCCCACGCCGTTGACATGCGGCGCATTGAACCCCTTTCCCTTTATTCTCTGCTCATAGACAATCTCTCCCACGAGACCTTCATCGAGGAGCGGGAAGGGAAATACTGTGTGGTGTTGCAGGGCAAATTATACACCGTTCAGGTGCAGGAAGAACGCGCCTGGCAGCAGACTGTACCACCTTTGACCCCACTCGTCGCCGGAGGTGAAATTTCCATCAAGTCACCGCTGCCCGGCCTGGTGCTGGAGGTCCTCGTGACTGCCGGTCAGGCAGTGCGCGCCGGAGAAGCCTTGCTGGTCCTCGAATCCATGAAGATGAGAACCGATCTGAGCTCCCCTTATGATGGCGTGGTTCAGGAAGTGCATGTGGCTGCTCACGATCAGGTAACACAAGGTCGGACACTGGTCACCATATCCACGTGATTGGGATAGCGCAGCAAATCTCTGGGGAGCACGAGGGGTGTCCCCTCGCTTTTTCTCTCCCCTAACGCCTTGTGGGTAGCGCCGACCTACTTGCGGTATCCCTGATTTACCGGAAAGTGAGGATTGAACCTTTAGCCTGGACGAAGGACGAAGGGTAGGGAATGAGCTTTATGGAAAGCCAGTTGGTGTTAGTGCGACACGGCGAGACAGCGGCCAACGCGGCAGGGCTGTGGCAGGGCGCAGAGGACAAAGGACTGACGGCGCGGGGAGTGCGTCAGGCGCGAGCGCTGGCCCAGCGGCTGGCATCTGAGTATAATACGGCGGCGGCAATCTATAGCAGCCCTTTGAATCGGGCACTGCAGACGGCCAAGATCGTTCAGGCTGCCCTGCCGCACCTGCCGCTGCACCTGCGTCCTGATCTGGTGGAGTACGACCTGGGCGACTGGGCAGGGCTGTCCTTCGCCACGTTAAAGGATGAGCGGCGCCTGTGGGAACGCATGGCGGCTGACCCGGACTTTGCCCCACCCGGTGGCGAATCGCCCCGCCATTTCGCGCGGCGTATCGTCGCTGCCCTGCGGGAGATTGCCAACGTTCACGCTGGCGATATGGTCATCGTCGTCAGTCACGGGGGCGTCATCGCCACCGCCCTGGCCCTGCTCATCCACGGTGACGGTTCCCACTGGACAGAGTACGACCTGGCCAACGGGGCCTTTAGCGTATTGGCCATGGGCGAACAGCCACGCTTGCTGAGCCACAACGAGACCGCGCACCTGACTGATGTGGGCAGCATTACGTGGGCGGAGCACGACGACGGATAATCGGCGAAGGAGGGAAACGCATGCCCCTGAAACCCTACCTGGTGGCGGAGGTGATGACCCCCAATCCGGTCATCATCGGGAGTGAGGCTCTGTTGGCCGAAGCTGAGCGGCTGATGGAGGAGTGTAACGTGCGGCGGTTGCCGGTGTTGGAGGACGGCCGGCTGGTGGGCATCATTAGCAAGGGTGACCTGCGGGAGGCGCGCATGGCCGAGCTGGCGGCCCGCCATCCCTATGAGCCCGTGACCGAGGAGAGCTGGCTGACCGTGGCCGAGGCGATGACCAGTCCGGTGATCACCGTCACGCCGCAAACGCCGCTGGCAAAGGCGGCCCAACTGATGCTGACCCATAAAATTGACGGCCTGCCCGTGTTGGAAGCTGATCAACTGGTAGGCATCCTGACCGATACGGACATTATCCGCCTGTTGGTGCGGGAGACACGAGAGAACGAGAATGGAAAACCCGTTTGCTGACAGGAAACGGGTCTCTGAGATCACACAACAAAGATCACACAACAAAAGGAGGAAGTAAATGGATTTCGCACTCACCGAAGAGCACGAAATGATCTGCAAAGCTGTGCGGGAATTCGCCGAGAGAGAGATCGCCCCCACTATCAAGGAACACGATCGGGAACAGACTTTCGACGAATCGCTTCTGCCCAAGATGGCCGCTCAGGGACTGCTGGGTATCTGCCTGCCGGTTCGCTACGGAGGAGCCGGGATGGATTACATCGCCCTGGGCCTGGCCTGCGAAGAACTGGAACGGGTGGACACCTCAGCACGAGTGATCATGAGCGTCCACGTGGGTCTATGTAGCTTGTCCTTGCTCCAGTGGGGCACTGAGGAGCAAAAAGAGAAATACCTGGTGCCCCTGGCCAGGGGTGAGAACATCGGCACCTTCGGCATGACCGAGCCCAACGCCGGCTCCGACGTGGTGGGCATCCAGACCACCGCTCGACAGGAGGGCGACCACTACATCCTGAACGGGGAGAAGATGTGGATTTCCCTGGCCGACGTGGCCGACCGCTTCCTCATCCTGGCCTGGACCGATATGGAAAAGAAAAAGGTCCGCGACCATTCGGGCATGTCGGTTTTCATGGTAGAACGGGGCTGGCCCGGCCTGTCCACGGGCACCATCCACGGTAAGCTGGGAGTGCGGGCTGGGAACACCGGTTCCATCACCCTGGATGACGTCCCCGTGCCGGCCGAAAATTTACTGGGCCGGGAGGGCGAGGGGTTCAAAATCGCCATGAGTGCTCTGGACAACGGGCGTTACACCGTGGCGGCGGGGGCCACGGGTCTGATCCGCGCCTGTTTGGAAGCCTCGGTGCGCTATGCCAACGAGCGGGAGACTTTCGGTCGGCCCATCGGACATCACCAGTTGATACAACGGATGATCTCCCTCATGGCCCAGCGGTACGATGTAGCGCGACTTCTTTACCTGCGGGCTGGCTGGCTGAAGAATCAGGGCATTCGTAACACGCGGGAAACATCTCTGGCCAAGTGGTACGCCTGCGATGCCTCCTTCGAGTCGGCGGCGGACGCGGTGCAGGTACACGGCGCTTATGGGTATTCCGACGAGTACGACGTGGAGCGCTTCCTGCGCAATTCCAAGGGCGCGGTGATCTACGAGGGCAGCCGCGAGATCCAGATACTGCTCCAGGCCCAGTACGCCCTGGGCTACCGGCGAGACAAACCGTTGCGCTGCGAGCTGCCAGCCTACGACGCCGAGGCGTGGCAGGCAGAGTGAGAGCTACCTGGAAAAGTGGATAATGTCCAAGAAGTTCATAGTGGAACTAGACGAAGCTCTGTGCAAGGGGCAGACGTGCGCCATCTGCCAGCACACTTGCCCCCAGGGGGTGTTCGCCGTCAGTGATAGGGCCACGGCTCAGGGAGTGTGGCCCCTGCGGGTGGCCCAGCCGGAGGCCTGCACCGGATGCCGGAGGTGTGAGCTTTTCTGTCCAGAACTGGCCATCAGCGTCACCCCGGCCGGTGAGCAGGTGGTCGAGCCCACCGCTCCACAGCCAGCCGGCCCGGCCGTAGCTACGCCCCCCCTTCATCCCCCCCAACTTTTGGGGGGAAAGAGGGGGGGCGGTGGTTGGACTACAGCGCCCGGCACGCTGTCGCCGGGGGTGCACTTCCTATCGGGCAACGAAGCCTGTGCTGAGGGGGCTCTTGCGGCGGGTTGCCGCTTTTACGGTGGCTATCCCATCACCCCTTCCAGTGAGATCATGGTGCGTATGGCCCGCCGGCTGCCGGAGGTGGGCGGCACTTTCGCCCAGATGGAGGATGAGATCGCCAGTCTGTCCGCCGTCATTGGCGCGTCGTGGGCCGGGATCAAAAGCATGACCGCTACGTCAGGGCCGGGCTTCAGCCTGATGGTGGAAAGCTTGGGCTACGCGGTCATGACCGAAACTCCTTGCGTGATCGTGAACGTACAGCGGGCCGGGCCCAGCACCGGCCAGGCCAGCCGCCCGGCCCAGGGGGACGTGATGCAGGCCCACTGGGGCAGTCATGGAGGGCCGGAGATCATCGCCCTGGCTCCCTGGTCAGTTCAGGAAATGTATGACCTGACCATCCGCGCCTTCAACCTGGCGGAGCGCTTCCGCGTGCCGGTGATCGTGCTGGCCGACGAGGTGGTGGGGCATCTGTACGAGACCATCACTGTAGAGCCAACGGTGCGCTGTTTCAATCGCGTGCGCTGGCCACAGGACTCTCCTTTTGGCACCGAGGCTGACGACGGGGTGCCGCCCATGCCCGCCTTCGGCGAGGGAGCACGTTTGCTGGTCACCGGCTCGACCCACGATGCCAGGGGGATACGCCGCACCACCGATCCTCGTACTCAGGAGCGGCTGGTGCGACGGCTGGCCCGCAAGTTGCTGGCCCACCGCGATGAGATAGACGACTGGGAGGCGTATTTCACCGCAGACGCCGAGCGGCTGGTGGTGGCTTACGGCTCGGTGGCCCGCAGCGCGCTGTGGGCGGTGCAGGAGGCCCGGCACCAGGGACAGCGGGTGGGGTTGTTGCGCCTGAAAAGCCTGTGGCCCTTTCCCGACGACATCGTTGCTCGCTACGCCTCCTCCCTCACCCCCCCCAAAGTTGGGGGGGAAAGAGGGGGGGAGGTGGTTGTGCCGGAGATGAACCTGGGCCAGGTGGCGCGTGAGGTGGAGCGATGTGTGACCGCGCCCGTCACCTGCCTGCCACAGACAAACGGTGAACTCATTGACCCTCGGCGCATCCTGCGCTACCTGCTGGCGGGGAGGTGGGAGCGATGAGCGCGACCAAGAACAAGGGAGAGAAGAAAAGCAGCGCTCCGCAATTGCGAGCGCGCTACTTGCGGCAGCCCACCCCCTTCTGTGCGGGTTGTGGGCACGGCATCTTCATCAACGCTTTTCTGCGGGCAGCCGAGGCTGCCGGATTGGACTTCGGGCGAACGGTCTTCGTCTCCGGCATAGGCTGTGGGGCCTGGGTGCCCAGCCCCCATTTTCTGGCCGATACTCTGCACGTCACCCACGGGCGGGCCATCGCCTTTGCCACGGGCATTAAGCTGACCCGGCCAGAGCTGGAGGTGGTAGTCATCTCCGGTGACGGTGACCTGGTCACCATCGGCGGCAATCACCTCATCCACGCCGCCCGCCGCAATCTGCCGATCAAGGTCTTCTGCTTGAACAACTGGCTGTTCGGTATGACCGGTGGACAGGTGTCGGCCACCACACCGTCCGGCGCCATCACCGCTACCACCCCGGCCGGCAATCCGCACCGGAGTTTCGACCTGGTACGGCTGGTGCGCGGGGCTGGCGCGCCCTACGTCGCCCGCTGGCCGGTGGCCCGGCCCCGCCAGTTGCGGCGCGGGATCGAGACCGCATTGCGAGAGCCGGGCTTCGCCTTCGTCGAGGTGCTCTCCATCTGCCCCACCCAGTATGGCCGCGCCAACCGGGCACAGTGGGCCCAGGTGGGTGGGGAAGAGGTCAGCCTGGCCTGGGCCATGCTCTCTTGGCAGGAGGCTAACTGCATATCGCGCCGTAAGGCTCAAAAAGAAGGGGCGGCGGACAGGATCGTGGTTGGTGAATGGAGAGAGGGGGACGAGACGTGGAGCGCATAGAGGTGCTTTTCGGCGGCCAGGGGGGGCAGGGCATCAAGCTGGCCGGGTCGCTGTTGGGACGGGCCTGCGCCCTGAGCGGCCGGCAGGTGGCCAGCAGCGCTTTGTATGGGCCAGAGGCACGCGGAACACTCATCTACTCGGAGGTGGTGATCTCCGATGAGCAGATCACTTATCCGCGCACCCTGACCCCGCATTTCTTCGTGGCCCTGTCCCAGGAGGCATACGACCGCTTGTATCGGGACGTGGCAGCGGATGGGGTAATACTTTTCGATTCGGGGGCAGTGACGCCATCTCTTGATGCTGCCCAGCAGCACTATCCTATCCCGGCCCTGAGCACGGCGGCTAAGATGGGCCATCCGGGGGTAGCCAATATGGTCATGCTGGGAGCACTGCTCGCTCTCTCTGGCCTGGTAGACATGGAAACGTTGAAGCAGAGCCTGCCGGAGTCCAGACGCCAGGCCAACGAGCAGGCCCTGGAGCAGGGCTTCGCGCTGGGCAGAGACTTGATGTAAGAGTGTGATTGTACTTCTGAACTGGGCGCGACGTAATATCGGAGGCATGGATTGGCCGGAAAAGGAGTGGTAGCGCGGGTAGCCGGTGTGGTGGTGGATGCGGAATTTGCCTCGGGTGACCTGCCCAGCATTCACAACGCGCTGGTCGTTGAGCGAGACGACGGGCCGGAGCTCATCATCGAAGTACAGGAGCACGTTGACCCGCGCACGGTGCGGGCGATCGCGATGAGCAGCACGGCGGGACTGCGCCGTGGATTGCCGGTGCTCGATACGGGCTTCCCGATCCGCGTCCCGGTGGGCCGGGCGACGCTGGGGCGCATGTTCAACGTGTTGGGCCAGCCCATTGACGGGCTCCCCGCGCCCGAGGGGGTTGAATGGCGGCCCATTCACGTGAAATCGCCGCCCCTGGACGAACAGCGGGTAGTGGTGGAGCCTTTCGTCACCGGCATCAAGGCCATTGACCTGCTGACACCTTATCCCCGTGGCGGCAAAATCGGTCTCTTCGGTGGCGCGGGGGTGGGCAAGACGATGCTCATCATCGAGTTGATCCGTCATACCATCCGCCAGCACTCCGGCATAGCCCTCTTCGTCGGCGTGGGCGAACGCAGCCGCGAGGGGAACGAGCTATGGCTGGAGATGCAACGCAGCGGCGTGCTGGATAGCACCATCCTGGTTTTTGGACAGATGAACGAGCCGCCGGGGGCCAGGTTGCGCGTGGCGCTTGCTGCGCTGACCATGGCCGAATACTTCCGTGATCACGAACGACGCCCGGTGCTGCTGTTCATTGACAATATCTTCCGCTACATCCAGGCCGGTGCCGAGGTGTCGGCTTTGCTGGGCCGGCTGCCCAGCGCGGTGGGCTACCAGCCCACGCTGGATAGCGAGATGGGCGAGCTCCAGGAACGCATCACCACCACCGGCCGGGGCAGCGTGACCTCGATACAGGCCGTTTACGTGCCGGCCGACGACCTGACCGACCCGGCAGTGGTGGCCACCTTCGCCCACCTGGATGCGGTCACGGTGCTTTCGCGACGGCAGGCCAGTATGGGCCTCTACCCGGCCATTGATCCCCTGGAATCCGCCAGCTCGTTGCTCACCCCGGCCGGTGTGGGGGAAGAGCATTGTGCCATCGCCGAGAAAGTGCGGGCGTTGCTGGCTCGCTATCGGGAACTGCAGGACGTGATCGCTATCCTGGGCATAGAGGAACTGAGTGACGAGGACCGCCTGGCAGTGAATCGCGCGCGGCGGATACAGCGCTTTCTCACCCAGCCGTTTTTCGTCGCCGAGCCGTTCACCGGACTGTCCGGTCGCTACGTGCCCCTGGCCGAGACGCTGCGAGGCTTTCGTGAGATCATAGAGGGCCGCCACGACGATCTGCCGGAGCAAGCGTTCTACATGGTGGGCACGATTGACGAGGCTGTGGACAAAGCGAAACAATTATCCACGGAGGGGAGGGTCGGTGATTGAGCCGCTGCGTCTGAGGGTTTTAACCCCGGCCGAGGCTTTGACCGAGGTGGAGGGGGTGAAGTGGGTGCAAGCCCAACTGGCCGACGGCTGCGGAATCAGCATCTGGCCGGGCCACGCGCCGCTGCTGGCCGAGACGGTCACCGCGCCCCTGCGCTACGCCGATGAAACGGGTGAACATACGCTCGACCTGGAGGTAGGCATTTTGCAGGTGGACCGTGATGGGGTGACGATTTTCACCAGTGGCCTGGCCCAACCTCCCACAGATTTCAAACCTGCGGGAGGTTTGAGAGAGGCGCGTTTCGATCGGCTGACCCAAACGTTGCTCGCCACTCTGAGTGCGTCCCGCGAAAGTCTCGGGCAGGAGCAATGAAAAGGGAACCGGACCGGGATGTGTGGCCCGCCGCCTGGCGCGATGCAAGGGTGGCTATGTCGCTGGGCTGGGACCTGGCCGTGCCGATCTTCGGCGGGACGTTGCTGGGGCACTTTCTGGACCGCTGGCTGCGCACTGGCTACGTCTTCACTATGGGACTGTTAGTGATGGGCATCGGCACGGGCTTCTACAACGTGGCCCGCGCCATCCGCCGTGCGATCGAGCGCGACCGGCAGCGTGCTGAGCAGGAAGATAAAGAGAACGAGACTGAGACAGGATGATGGTCGCACTATGGTTGTTCGTCGGCGGGGCGGTGGGCGTGTTGAACGCGCTGGTCCTGTGGTGGGCGGTGGGCTACATCCGGCCAGATGCGCCCGGCCATGCGCTGGTGTGGGCGTGGGGTGGGGCACTGTTGCGGTGGGTGGCCGCCGGCGGCGTGTTGGTCGTCGCGTTGCAACAGGGCATCGCGCCCGGGCTGCTGGCTTTTACCGGGTTGTGGATTGCTCGGTGGGGGATGGTACGTTGGCTTGGGTTTCGAGCTGCATAGGAATTTGGTCGTTGGAACAGGAGTGAAGAAGTGGAAGGCGTATTCCCGCGGGCAATGTTCACCATTTTGGGTATACCGGTGCGCGACACGATCGTCTCGACCTGGATCATGATGGCCATCATCGTAGGAGCAGCGGCCATTATAGGTCGCCGCCGGCCAATGGCTTTGGAGATGCTGGTGGATTTCCTGATTGATACCATCTCCGGCGTGATGGGCCGGCCAGCGGGGCCGTACCTGCCGCTGTTGGGCACCCTCGCCATTTTCATCGCCTTCGCCAATCTGCTGAGTATCTTGCCAACGATCCCGCTGCCCAACGGTAGGATGTTCCCCATCGTCTCTCCCACCCGTGACATCAATACGCCGCTGTCGCTGGCCCTGGTCGTCTTTTTCTCGGTCCACTATTTCGGCATCCGCGCCAAAGGGATAGTGGGCTACTTCAAAGCCATGGCTTCGCCGATTTTCATGCTGCCCCTGGAGCTCGTTGGGCAGCTGAGCCGTACCCTATCGCTCACCTTACGTCTGTTCGGCAACGTCCTCAGCACCGAGATGATCGTGGCCGTCATCTTTGCCCTGGTGCCATTGATCGTGCCCTTGCCCCTGGTCGCTTTCAGTATGCTCACCGGCGTCTTGCAGGCATACATCTTCACTGTTCTGGCCACCGTCTACATCGGCGCCGGGCTGGAGGCGAGCGAGCAATGACCGAATCCCAATCACATAGTAGACTAACCTAAATTACGATGATGAAAGGAGTCAGTGGTATGGAGATTTCACCTGGAACGCTGGTCACACTGGTCACTATCGTTACTTCGGGGGTGATGATCCTGTTTGGTACGATCACCCCGGCCATAGTCGAAGGGCGGGCGGTGCTCAAAGCGCTGGAGGGGATGACCCGCCAGCCGGAGGTTGCCGACCGCATACGCGCCACGCTGTTTATCTCGATGGCGCTGTTGGAATCAACGGCAATCTACGTGCTGTTGATTTGCCTGGTTCTGATCTTCGCTAACCCGCTGCTCGACCGTTTCTTCTAGGGACGGGCAATGTTGAATCTGGATTGGGCCACAGTTATATTTCAGGTTATTAATTTCCTGGTGCTCGTGGCGCTGCTCAATCACTTTCTGTTCCAGCCAGTGATACGTAACGTGGCACAGCGCACGGCCGAGAAAGAGCGGCTGCTCCGCGAGTTAGCCCAGGAGCGTGAAGAGGCAGCCAGGTTGCGCGCCGAGCTGGAGGAGCGGCTGGCGAAAGCCGATGAAGAAGCGGCGGCCATCATCACTGCTGCCCGTGAGCAGGCGGAGGCTGAGCGGCAGGCGTTGTTACAGGAGGCCCAGGCCGAGGTCGAACGCATCCTGGCCGAGGCCCACGCCGACGCCCGCCGGTGGCGACGCCAGGCGGTGGATAGCTTTCACGACGAACTCCTGGATGCTATCCTGGACGTCAGCGGGAAGGTGCTCGGTCGCATAGCGCCGCCGGAGATGCACGACGCACTGGTCAAACAGCTCAGCGACCGCATCTGGGAACTGGGACGCAGTGAGATGCAGCGGGTAGAGACCTTCCGCCGTTCGCTGGGCGATCGGGAGCCCACAGTCTACGTGACGACCGCGCGGCCACTTTCCCCGGAACAGCAGGGGCTGCTGGTGCGCACTTTCACCGCGCTGGCCGATCGCCACGTGAACCTGGAATTGAAAGTCGACCCCACGCTGGTGGCCGGCTTGCGGGTGCGCCTGGGCGACACAATCGTGGACAATTCCGTCGCCGGGCAATTGGCCGAGCTGCGCGAGAGTGTCTCCACAGCCCTCAAGACAGCCCTCAAGGAGCGCGTAGGCAATGAGTGAGCCAGCCCCACAGCCTGACGTGGCATCGTTGCTGCGCGTGCTTCGTCAGCAAGCCGATCAACAGGGCAGCACGGCGCGCTTTCATGAAGCTGGCATAGTGCAACGCATCAGCGATACAGTGGCCACACTGTCCGGTTTGCCACAGGTACAGCCGGACATCCCGTCACTGCTCCAGGTGCTGCGCGAACAGGCCGGTCAACTGGTCAGCCAGGTGCGCTTCCACGATGTGGGCACGGTGCAGCGCATTGGCGATGGGGTGTCCACACTTTCGGGCTTGCCCGGGGCGCGTACCGACGAACTGGTCGTGTTCCCCACCGGCGCGCAAGGCATGATCCTGAACCTGGATCACGAGCTCATTGACGTGATCTTGCTCGGTCCCGACGAGGGTATCCAGGGTGGGGATTTGGTGACGGCCAGCGGCGAGCGACTGCGCGTGCCGGTGGGACACGATCTGCTGGGCCGGGTGGTCAACCCGCTGGGCGAGCCGTTAGATGGTCACGGGCCGGTTAACGCCGCCGGGTTCCATTACCTGGAGCGCGACGCGCCGGGCATCATCGAGCGGGAACCGGTGCACGAGCCATTGCACACCGGACTGAAAATAGTGGATGCGCTGGTGCCCATCGGCCGCGGACAGCGTGAGCTGATCATCGGTGACCGGCAGACCGGTAAAACGACCGTGGCTGTAGATGCCATTATCAATCAGCGCAACACCGGAGTGCTGTGCGTTTACGTAGCCATCGGCCAGAAGAAATCGTCCACGCTGGCCATCATCGAAACGTTGCGCGCCCACGATGCTCTCTCGTACACCATCATAGTCGTCTCCAGCCCTGACGACCCGCCCGCGCTGCGCTATCTGGCTCCTTATGCTGGCTGTACCATGGCCGAGTTCCTGATGTACGAGGGGCGCGATGTGCTGATCGTCTACGACGACCTCTCCAAACACGCCGATACCTACCGGGAGCTGAGCCTGCTATTGCGCCGGCCGCCGGGCCGCGAGGCATACCCCGGCGACGTTTTCTACCTGCACGCCCGACTCCTGGAACGAGCGTGCAAGTTGAGTGCTGAGGCAGGCGGGGGCTCGCTGACGGCCCTGCCGATCGTCGAGACACAGCGCGGTCACATCTCGGCCTACATTCCCACCAATTTGATCTCCATCACGGATGGGCAAATCGTGCTCGACACTGAGCTATTCAACCGTGGCTTCAAGCCCGCCGTGAACGTGGGGCAATCGGTATCGCGCGTGGGCGGGGCAGCGCAGACGGCAGCGATGCGCGCCGTGGCTCGCCACCTGCGGCTGGAGCTGGCCCAGTTCGAGGAAGTGGCCCGCTTCGCCCGCTTCGGCACCGAGGTGGACGAGGCTACCCAACGCCAGATTCGGCGTGGGGAGCGCCTGCGGGCCGCGCTTAAACAGCCTCCCCATTGTCCGCTATCACTGGCTGCGCAGATCTCGATCCTGCTGGCGGCTGTGGAGGGAGTACTGGACGACGTCCTGCCGGAGGACGTGCCGGCCTTTGAGAGCGGGTTGCTGGCCCGTTTCGAGACCGAACATCCGGGATTATACCACCAGATCAACCGCAGCGGTGAGCTGACTGAGGAAGCACGGCAGGCGCTGATGACGATGTTTGCCGAATATCGCGCAACCTGGCTGGGAGGAGGGAAGCGATGAAAATGGTGATGGCGGTGGTGCCCCGCGACGAAGCAGGCCGCGTATTGGAGGCGCTGGTGGCCGCCGGGCACACGGCAACTTTCAGCGATAGCCGGGGGGGCGCGCTGCGCCAGGCTCAACAGACTCTTTTTATTGCCGTGGAGAAAAGAAACCTGGAGCGAGTGCTGACCATTATCCGCAAGCACTGCCGCTCGCACGTGCCATTGGAGAGCGCCGGGCCTGAGGCAATGTTGGCCCCGGCCACCGCTCCGGCGACAGCCGAGGTGGGGGGCGCGGCCGTTTTCATCTGGGACCTCGACCGCTTCGAGATTTACTGAGCGTAGGCGTATGGAAGACATAGAACGCGCCCAAACCCGCCTGGATAATATCCGCACCGTAGAGCCTATCCTCGGCGCCCTGCGAACAATCTCGTTAGGAAGCTGGAGGACGGCGCTCAGTCGGGGAGATGACGTGCGCCGTTACGCGGAGCGATTAATGGCCATGTTGCCACCATTATTGTCCCACATTCGGCCGAGCCCGCTACGCCGGAGACTGCTGGCTGGCTGGCGCAGTAGACGCAAAACGCCCCCGTCACCCGCGCGCATCGCGGTGCTGGTGATCGGGAGCGAACGTGGATTATGCGGTGGGTTCAACACGACGGTCGTCGGGCGTGCTGAACGGTATCTGGCCGAGTTGTCGGTGAGCGGTGCACAGGTGGAGCTCATGGCCCTGGGCACGCGGGTGGCCCGCCTTTTCCGGCGGTACCGGCGGTCATTGGCCTGGTCGGGCGCATTATCGGTGACTGCGTTGCCGACCTACCGTCTGGCCCTCGATCTGACCCGCCAGTGGCTGGCTCGCTACGAGGAATATGACCTGGACGTGGTTGATTTGATTTACAATGCCTATCGCGGGACGGCACGTTATGCACCGGCGGTTATGCGGCTGATCCCTCCGCAGTTGCCCTCAGCAGGGCAGGTAACCGGCCGCTCCCCCGACGAGCGAGGGCCTTCGACCGAGCTCTGGCCTCCCCCTATCATCGAGACCGATCCCCTGAGTCTGTACGCCCGCGTGGTTGAGCAGTGGATAGCGGTCAGCCTGTACGGGCTTTTGTTGGAGTCGGCTGCGGCGGAACATTCGGCTCGCTTTCAATTGCTGGAGGGAGCTACCCAGAACGCCGAGCGGCTCATCGCCGAGCTGACGCTGGCGGTACAGGCGGCCCGCAAACAGGCAATCACCCGCGAGATGCAGGATTTGGCGGCCGGCGCCGGCTTGATCGGCACCCGCCCCGAATAGCAGCGAGACCTGTAGGTCGGGCCCCTGGCCCGACACAGGCGGCCGGGCGAGACGCTGTCTCACCTCTACGAAGCGGCCTCCCACTTCTCAATCAGTTGTGGTTTCAACTCCTCAAACACCCGTGCCTGGGCCTGGATTACTTGCTCCTCGAACTCGGCGCTGCTCATTTCCCGGCTCTGCACCACCAACCCCGCCGTGCGCCCGTAGTATAGCGGGGTCATCCCCAGGATCACCCTCTCTGGATCGAGCCCACTCTTGTTGTAAGCCACGGCGAAGTCGAACACGATCTGCGCCCACAGCTCCGCCGGGAAGGCGTAGTCCTCGTGGGGTAGGGCGGCAATCTCGCGCACCGCTTCCAGATTCTGGGGGGACAGAATGCGTTGCCAGAGCTGCGCCTGCTCCTGCGCCCCGGCTCGCAGTTTGTCAATCATCAGCTTCAGGGTGACGGCCACCGGCTCCGGCTCCAGGTCTACCTCCGGCCCGTACATTGGGGCGAGCTGGCTGCCAGTCACTGCCTTCCACCTGTCTTCGTAGCGGGACATCAGTGAGAACAGCGTGCCCACTACCTGGACGAACATCGGCCCCAGAGCAGCCGCCGGGTCTTTGACGTCGTGAATCTTGGCTCCCATGCGCGCCTGACAGATTTTCACACCGGCGTTGATGGCCGTGGTCGTCATCCAGATGTCAATGCCGTAGCGGGCCACATCGGTCTCCCAGACGTCCTGGGATAGATAAGTATGCAGCAGTTCGCTGGAGAAACCGAAATCGCCGCCGATGGGCTGGCGCACGTCCACTCCGTAGAGCATGCGCGTCATGGGGTAGACCACGTTGTTGGTGATGGTGCCATCGTACTTGTGGCGCGTGTAATAGGGGGTGACGTAGCCATAACCCTCCTTGATGACAGGTCCAGCCAGGCGCTCAATCCACCAGGGGGCGATGCTGCGCAGGTCGCTATCCACTACTACGCAGGCCCGCACCCCCAGCGCACGGGCGATCTCAAAAATGGTGCGGAAGGAGCTACCCTTGCCGGAAGGTCCCTGGTAGACGGTGGCGATTTTCTCCACCCCATCCGGCACCGGGGTATCCAGCACCACCTGGCGCGTGCCGTCCGGCGAGCCGCCGTCAGAGTTGACCAGCACCGGCCGCAAGTCTGGGAAGTATTCCACCATGCCCTGGGTTGCCATGCGCACCACGTGGCCTATTGTCGCCGCGTTGTTGTAGCTGGGGATGCCGACCAGAATATCCGCCTGGCCGATCTCTTGGACGCGCTTTTGAGCGTCCTCACGCAAAATGTTTTCGTGTGGCATTCTTTTCTCCTGATTTATTCGTTGGTAGTCGTCAATGTCGATTAATTATAGCACGGCATAGCGCCGACAGCAAAGGCGGCATTGCGCGAAGTCATCAGCCATGCAATCCCAACCCGCCCAATAGCGTCACCAGCTTCTCCTGTAAAACCTCGTAGGAGAAATGCTCCTGCCCCAGCCGATAGTTCTGCGCCACCGCCGTGCATCGTTGTACGGGGTCGGTCAAGAGACGTCGTACCCCTTCCACTGCCATATCCGTCACCGTACCGGCAATTTCCACGAAGTCGAAGCCCAGTGGCCCGATGTCTGCCGCGTAGACCGGGTAGCGATTGACCAGGGCGGGTTTGCGAAAATAAACCGTCTCGATCAGGGCGTTGCCGAAGCCCTCGATCCGGCTGGGGTAGGTGACGAAATCGGCGTGCACGTAGGCGTCCCACAGATCATAGACCTTGCGCCCGTCGGGCTCGACGTGGCGGGCAGTGTCGAAACGCGCGGCCAGGTAGCGCAGGTCTACACCTGCCCCCTGAGCCAGACTTTGCAGCTTGTGCAGGTAATCCAGTCCCTCGTCGCCAGCCTGATGAGTTATGATCAGCACCGAATGCTTGCCCGTTACTGCGCCCAGCCGGCGCAGCAACTCAATGGCCAACTCGATTCCCTTGCGGGGCACCACCCGCGTCGGCTGGAGGATGAACAGGTCATCGTCGCCCAGGCCGATGGCGGCACGCAGGTCGGCGTTGAAGTCATCTACGCCGGGCGCGGGTGTGTCGAAATCGAAGACGTTGGGCACGATCAGGGAATCGAGCCCCCGCCGCCGCTTGAGCTCCCCCTGGGCGATGGAGTTGATCACCACGTGGCGCAGGGTGGGCAAGTCCGGCGGGAAGGCGCGGTCGAGGGCGTCGCCCACGCAGTTGACGCGGAAACGTGCGCGCTCCCAGTAGAAATCGTGGTGGTGGGCGATGGCCGGGATGCCTGCTTCCTCGATGAGATCAGTGATGGCCAGCCCCAGTGGAAGCTGCATGGGGATGGTCAGCGCATTCTCGGCGATGATGAGGTCGATGCCGAACTGTTCGATGAATTTCCGGAGCCCGGCACGCAGGCTCGCGGCCAGCCCCTCGATCCGTGAGTTCAGCCCCGCGATTCTGGACTCGCATCCAAAAGCGTGGGCGTTGATCCACTCGTTCTCTGGGTGGTGGAAATGAGCTTCGGGGATGAGTAAGCCGGGCGGCCCGTCGTCCTCCAGTTCACCGGCGCAGTAGAAAACCTGGTGCCCCATGCGGCGCAGCACGGTGGCCCACTTGGCCGTCTCCAGCGAGACGCCGTCGGTGCCGGCCAGCCGGGTGGAGATGAAACCAATCCTCAAGGTATCCGACATTAAAACACGTGCTCCTTTGACGTACACCTATCTTGGGTGTATAATATTGGTGTATCCATCACCCCTCATGATTAAGGAGGTCTACGATGGTAGTAGGAATACAAAAAAAGCGGCGCATTAACGTGACCTTTCCTGTGACTTTGCTGGAGCAATTGGATGAATTCCTACCGCCCCGCGAACGCAACCGCTTCATTGTCGAGGCCACGGAACGGGAGCTACGCCGCGAGCGGTTACGAAAAGTGCTCCAGGAACTCCGAGAGGAACCCGCCTGGAAAGACGAGGACCATCCCGACCTGATGACCGTCGAGGATGTGGATCGCTACGTCCGCCGTTTGCGCGAGACGTGGATGCCCCGTGACTGGGATGAAATTGTCAGGGAGTTCGAAAACCGTGACCAAACATCTACTGGACAGTAATGTCCTCATCCTGGCATTGCGCAGTCAAACCGAAGCCCTGGACTCTCTGGAGCAATTGCAGGCTGAAGAGATCCCTTATATCTCCGTTGCTACCAGGACGGAGGTTCTGGCCGGTATGCGGCCCTATGAGGAAGAGCGCACACTGGAGCTACTGGCCTCTTTCGCCAGCCTGCCGGTGGATACGTCCATCGCTGACCGGGCTGGGCGGCTCATCTACGATCATGCCTGCCGGGGCATCCAGGTCTCCTTCCCGGACGCCCTCATTGCCGCCACTGCCCTGGAGCACGATCTCATCCTGGTGACCACCAATGTGAAGCACTTTCCCATGCTCGAAGGACGAGTGCAGGCGCTTTTCCCCACAGAACAGTGAGAACGTAACTCCACAGGATTCGTACCTGTTCTCATTCCCCTCAGACGTTCACTTCCCCAACCCAATCCTCAGCCAGTAACCCTACGCTGCAAATGGCGGCGCAATACTGCATCCTTCTCCAGGACGGCCATCAAGCCGGGCCACTCACGGGCTAAGGCAAAATAGAGGGGTACTTTTTCCGCAGCGCGGCGTAGTGCACCGTTGACGATGTCCTCTGCACTGCCGAATCGTTGTTCCATCTCCGCGTCGGCCAGTATCCGCAGCGCGCTCAATGCCTGCTCCGCCACGTCGTCTCGCAAGAAGCGGCCTGGATACGGGTCGAATTGGGATGGATCAACCTCGGCCAGGCGCAGCTTCTCCCGCTCGTAGATGAAGCGCAGCACGTCCTGATGCAGCTTGCTCCAGGTATAGGCGCTGTGCGCGCTATCCGGTGCATCGGGCGGCATGTGGGTAATCACCAGTTGCTTATCGAGCCAGAACTTGAATCCCATCAGGTGAGCGTTGATCAGATAATCAATGTCCTCGCCGCGGGTGATGAAAGGATCGAAAGACACCTGGGTGAACAGCCGACGGTGAAAGATCATATTGCCGCCGAAGACGACGGGCGTCTCCACCAGGCGACCGGGCCTGGCCTCCAGATCACGGGTACAAGCGTTCATTATCGCGCTCTTGTCCAGAAAGATGTTGCCCGCTGGCGGGCTTTCTGGTAAGAGCTTGCTGCCCTTGCTATCCAGGTAGAAACCGGCCACTCCCCACACCGGCATCCCCTGACGTTCCCGACCCACGAACTCCAGGGCGGTGGTCAGGTAGTCGGGCGCGACGATCTCGTCATCATCCAGGGCGACGATCACCTCCGTGCCCAGGACGTGGGGGACGACGAGTTGGCAATTGCGCACCCCGGGATAGCTGCGCAGCGAGAAGAAGGACACCAGCTCGCCCTGGCCCAGTACCCGCATTCGCTCGTGGAGTACCGTCAGGTCGCCGGCGGTGAATTGGGCGATTGGGTAGTGAGTGTGGTAGGGAGCGATAATCTCGGATACCCGCCGCTCGGCGATTGGCTCCAGATCGGGATGGACGGTCGCCGTCAGCACCAACACGCTGAAAGGCGGGCCGGTCATCCGACACAGGCTATCCAGCAGGCGAGGCAGGGTGCTCTCGCCATCCACCGGGGTAGGGTGGTCGAAGATGGCTTCGACCGGGCCGGCGGGCCGCTCGCTGCCCCAGGTCCAATAGGTGGGAATGACGATGACGACGCTTAACATCTTTTCCCCCATTCAACCTATTACTACAAGCAAGGTGAAACGTGATGTGCATACGGCGTCAGATCATCACGTTTCGCGTGAAATGGGATGCTATTTTTCTGGGATAGCCCAACAAGTCCGTTGCGCTCGATGACCTGACGATACCAGTGACCGATGCTCCAGAGAGGGCTGTCGAGGGAGCGTAAAGTGTTGTCAGTCATCAGGACGCTCTCAGCAAGTGTTCAACAAACTCGTCCAGGTGCACACTGGCGGCGCAGCAGACTACGTCGGCCCCGCCGTAGAAGACAATAAGTTCATCACCGATGGTTACGGCTCCCTCCGGGAACACGACGTTCGGCACGTCGCCGATCCTCTCATACTCCTCCTCGGGCTCCAAGATGGGGTGCGGTGAGCGGGCGATGACTTTCCAGGGCTCCTCCAGGTCCAGCAGCGCGGCACCGGCCCGGTACACCCGGTTCTCGTCCACCCCGTGGTAGATCAGTAGCCACCCTTTGTCAGTCTTCACCGGTGGTGGCCCAGCCCCTACCTTCCAGGATTCCCAGGACTGCTCCGGTTTCATTACGAGTCTATGCCCGTACATCCTGCCGGGCAAGCCGTCGAGGTAGGCAAACCAGATGCCGGGGCGCTCAGTGGGGTAACCGTCGCCGATCCACGCGCTTGGCCTGTGCAATGCAGCGTACTGGCCGCCGATCTTGTCTGGAAAGAGCACGGTGTCCCGCTGATTGGATCCGTAGGGAGTGATGATGCCTAATCTTTGAAAGCTCAGGCGCTCGGACTCGTAGGTGACCTCGGCCAGGGAGATACGGGTACGCGCTTGTGGTCGGGGGGGCATGCCGAGGCGTCTACGGACGGAGTAGGGGGGACACGGCGTGGGAGTGATGACGTAGGTCATGTAGAGCCGGCCTTCGAGTGGCGTGATTCGCGCATCCTCCACCGACATTTCCCACAGCTCCAGGTCAGGTGTGAAGCAGGGAGTGTCGGACCGCTCCACTAGGTTGAGGTTCTCGTCAAAGATCGCGTGGCCAAGCCGGGAGATATACTTGACGTATTCTCCCGTGGCCCGGTAGAGCAGGTGGATTTTGCCGTCAATGTGGATAGCGGCCGGGTTGTAGACTTCAATGGACTCCCAGTCATCTCCTCTGGGTTTCAGGATAGGGTTTTCTTTGTGACGCCTGAGTTTCATGGTGGCTTTTATCTCCTTCTTGACTCTATACGGGTTAGTGAAATGTGGGGTACAGTATGCTTTCAACGGTGCTACCCATCGCGTCCGAGGGACGGTCCTGTCCTGGCACTCATGGTCCGAGAGAGGAGGACTGATGCCCCAGGCGGACGGCCGATCAGCGCTTCAGTATACCCCATTGGCTCGCTTTTGTCCAATATACCTAAAAAGGTACTCGTGTCACTATACCAAGTATCAAGAATGGAGGGCACATGCTAGAGCAAACATGTGCCCTCCTCGGCCGATAGAACCAAATGTGGGCTATTTAGGCAGAGCTGGTTCAATCCGTTCGCAGAAGGCTTTGACGCTGTCCTCGACTGACTTCTGCCCCAGCCACATCTCGCTCAGTTCCTGGCCCCAGGCGTCCCACAACTCGCCCATCTTGGGGATCACCGGGTAGTAGTGGATCTCATCCTCGGTGTACGAGATCAACACCTCTCGATGGGCAGGTGGCTTGGTCGGGTCGAGGAAATCCTCGGAGTTGGCGTACTTGATCATCGAGGGCGTCGCCGTCCCTCCCTTGGCCGTGCGCACCTGACCAGCCTCGCCAGTGAAGAACTTGAGCAGCGCCCAGGCGGCATCGGGGTACTTGGTGTCTTTGGCAATAGACCAGGAAACGGTGTCCACCACCGTGCCCCGCTTGCCGCTGGTGGGGCTGATAGGAATGGGGGCGATGTCCCACTCAAAGTCTTTGATGTCGCGGAAGCCCAACACCCGCCAGCCGCCGCAGACGTACATGCCGGCCTTGCCGCTGGAGAACGTGTCCTTGGCTGAGAGTTCACCTAACTCGGCCTTGCTGGGGGCCACCTTGTCCTCGAACATCAACCCGGTGAGGAATTTGAGGGCTCCCACGGAAGCTGGATCGGTGAGGGTGCACTTGGTCTTGTCCTCGCTGAGGATGCTGCCGCCGTTGCCGTAGATCCAGGCACCGATGCGGTTCATCCCCACATCGGTGACGAAACCCCACTGGTCAGTCACGCCATCGCCGTCGGTGTCAGCGGCGATCTTCTTGGCCGCCGCGCGGAGGTCGTCCCAGGTCCAGTTCTCATCAGGATAGGACAACCCGGCCTGGTCGAAGAGGGTCTTGTTGTAGTAGAGTACCTGGGTGTTCCAGTCCTTGGGAATCCCATAGAGCTTTCCTTCATAGGTGAAAGCTTTGATCAAAGCGGGGAAGAACATGTCCGTGCTTATCTCAGGATCATTGGCTATGTAATCGTCGAGGGGCAGAAGCGTCCCTTCCGAGGCATAGCGTACCATCTCTGGGTAGCCCATGTACATCAGATCAGGCGGGGTGCCGGCGGCGAACATGGCTGCTACCTTGTCCCAGTAGTTCTGGGGGACGTGAATCTGCTCCACTGTGATGCCGGGGTGTTCTTCGTTGAACTGTGCGATCCAGCCAGCGACGAGGTCTTTCTCTTCCTCGCTTCCCCAGTGGATCACCGTCAGTTTCCCTGTCAGTTCCTCCGGCTTTGCCTGCGTGGTGGGCACACTGGTTGGTGATGGGGCAGGCGTCGTCTTGGGAGCACACGCTGTTACCAGGGTGACTACGAGAGCCACAAGCAATCCTATCTTAATTATCCTTTTCATCTTCATCTCTCCTACTAATCTAGTGATTGGTCTGGTGACTGAATACAACTGGCCATCATTTTGTCTACCTTTGTATCACCCCCTTTTGCTTTTGCTACCCTCCTGCAGGTCACTTTCTATGCTCCTCTGATTTCAACGCCCTACCGGTTACTCGTTTTCGAACCAACAGATATCCAAACCTGCGGGAGAGTGGGAATCAGCCTTCCTTCAAGCCAGTCAGAGCGATGCCTTGCACGAAATATTTCTGGGCGGCGGTGAAAATGAGAATGATGGGAACCAAAGCCACCGTCGAGGCGGCCATCAGGTACGGCCAGTTAGTCTCGTAGAGGCCGTGGAAACTGGCCAGCCCCACACTGAGAGGCTTCATGTGGTCGGAGTTGATGACGATGAGAGGCCACAGAAAATCGTTCCACGCTCCCATAAAGCCGAAAAGCCCCAAAGTAGCCAGGGCCGGCCCGGCCAGGGGCAGGATGATGTTCCAGTAGATTCTGAAATACGATGCCCCATCAAGAATGGCTGCTTCCTCCAGGCTATCTGGCAGGGTCATGAGAAACTGCCTCAGGAGGAAAACTCCATAAGCATTGAATATCCCGGGCAAGATCACGGCGGCGTAAGTGTTTATCAGATGTAGTTGTTTCATCAGGAGGAATTTGGGGATGAGAGTGACCTGGCCCGGCACCATCAGGGTGGCCAGGTAAAGAGTGAAGATAGCCTCACGGCCGGGGAAGCGCATGCGGGCGAAGGTGAAGCCGGCCAGCGAGGCCACGAAAAGGTAGAGCACTGTCTGAGTGACGGCGATGATGACGCTGTTGAGAAACCAGCGGCCATAAGGAACTACCTTGAATATATCTACGTAATTATGCCACTGGGGGACGGTTGGGATGAACGTGGGCGGGATGTGAAATACCTCAAGATTCGTCTTGAGGGAACTGGATAGCATCCACACGAAGGGCATCACCATGGTGACGGCCCCACCCACCAGGATCAGATGGAGTAAGGTACGATTCAGAGCCTGCGACACCCGCTGATATGGATCCTTTACTCTGGCTGACATGCCAATCTCCTCCTCGTTACGTGTAGTGTACCCACCGCTTCTGCAGTTGAGTCTGGATTACAGTGAAGGTGAAGACGATGACGAAGAAAGCGATGGCCAGCACGTCGGCGTAGCCGATTTCGAAATACTTGAAAGCATTGTTGTAGAGGTAGTATATGATGGTGGTGGTCGCCTGACCGGGTCCTCCCTCGGTCATGATGTAGATTTGGGCGAAGACGCCAAAAGAGCCAATGAAGGTCATAACCACCACGAAGTAGATGGTGGGAGTGAGCAGCGGAAGAGTGACGTGGCGAAACCGCTGCCACCAGTTGGCCCCATCTATGGATGCTGCCTCGTAATAAATCTGGGGGATACCCTGCAGGCCGGCCAGCAGGATGACCATATTGTATCCTGCTCCTTTCCACCAACTGGTGAATATCTGGGCTGGCATGGCCCAATGGGGGTCACTAAGCCAGGCAGGACCGTGGATTCCGATCAGGCCCAACGCCCAGTTGACCAGGCCATACTGGGGACTGTAGAGCCATCTCCAGACCAGGGCGATAGCCGTCCACATGGTGATAGTGGGCAGATAGTAAAGAGTTCGGTAAAGGGTGGTGAACCTCAGTTTTTGATTGAGGATCACGGCCAGGAGAAGAGAGATGGCGATGCCCGGCATTACGCCGATCACGTAATAGAAGGTGTTTTTAAGAGCATTCCAGAAATACTTGTCGTTCAGCAAGCGCTGGAAGTTGCTCAGGCCGGCCCACTTTGGGGGCGAGAGCAGCGTCCAATTCACGAAACTCAGCCCAAAGGCGGCGATTATGGGCAATATTGTGAAGATGAACAATCCCAGCACGCTTAGCGACAGGAAGGTATAGGCCCATAGAGCTTGACTTCTTTCAGTACCTTTGCCCAAGGTGGGCCATTTCAGTTTTTGCCAGAGCGACGATCGCCGCAATGTGGATAGCCCTTTTCCCATCAATTCCTCCCTTCATCGATGTGTGGCAGACCTTCTGATCTGCTGTTTAGACAGAGCCTTGCCTCCAATGGGCACCGCAGGATTCGCGAACGACCAGAGTAGGCGGCAGAACAATCTGCTTCTCCTCAGGCTCCTTTCCTTCGATAATCTGAATGAGCATGCGACACAAGCGGATGCCGATCTCGTACATGGGCTGGCGGATGGTAGTCAGGGGGGGGCGGCAGTAAGCGGCCGAGGGGATGTCGTCAAAGCCAATCACACCGATGTCTCGGCCGACGACCAGACCCCGCTCCTGAGCAGCGTTCATGGCCCCCAGGGCCAGCTCATCGCTACAAGCGAGCACGGCATCGGGCGGTTCGTCGAGGGCCAGAAAGCGAGTCATGATCTGGTGTCCGGCCGCCTCCGTGGTATGCATGTTCGCTACCAGCCTCGGGTCATAAGGTAGTCCGTTTCGCTCCAGTGCCTTGCGATAGCCAGCTAGACGGTCATCAGCACAGATCAGCTCGGCCGATAGACCAATAAAAGCAATACGCCGCCATCCTAGGTCAATGAGATGCTGCATTGCCTCATCCACACCACGGGCGCCGTCCACATCAATGTATGGAAAATCCTCGTTGTGCTCAGGCCGACCCAGAACCACAAAGGGGAATTCTTCCGCGCTCAGATAGGCAATGCGAGCGTCGTCGTGGCGGATGCCGGTGACGATGACCCCGGCTACCCGCCGCCCTCCGACCATGCGCTCATAAATGGTCTGTTCCAAAGACCTATCGGTGCAGGGGGAGAGCAACAGATCGAAGCCATGTCTGGCGCATTCCTCGCCGATGCTGGTGAGCAGGTCAACGAAATAGGGGTGGGTGAGGTGACGTTCGATGGTTGTAAAAACGAGGCCTACTGTGTTGGTGCGCTGCCGCCGCAGATTCTGGGCCGTGACGTTGGGCTGGTAGCCCAGTTGTTTGATGGCTTGTAACACTTTGGCGCGTGTTTCTTCGGAGACCGGACGTGGGCCATCGTTAATCACGTAGGAGACGGTGGCCGGAGAAACACCAGCCAAGCGGGCTACATCATCGCGGGTGACAGCCATTGGCATTCCTCGACAGCGTGGGGGAAACTACAAGCGGGTCTACACGAGTTGTCTACACGTGTAGATTATATCACGAAAAAAGTTTTTTGTCAAGAGGAAAAACACCAAATCGGGATACAAACGAAGCGGATGTGCCCAAAAACGCGATGCGTAAAACGTAGTGCGTAATAGTGAGCGTGATTACGTTTTGCTTTCCGCTTTCAGCCACAGCACTTGGTAAGGGCCGACGGTGAGGGCCAGATCATTGTCATCACTTACCGAATAGGACGTTCCCGTTATGATGTCCCGCAGGATACCCGGGTGCTGGATAGATAACGCTTTCAGGTCAGCTCGGAAGGGCTGCGCGGCATCTGATACGTTGTGGATGCAAATGATCTTCTCGTGCCCGTCAGGGGAGGTGCGCACTACTGTGAACAGGGCCCGGTTGCTGAAAAGCACCTGTTGCGCGCTGTTGGGGTGGAAGGCCCGTTGTGCAGCGCGGGTACGGATGAGGTGGAGGTAGGGGTAGAACACCTTGTGCCGCAATGAGGAAGGATCCGCCAACTCCCGCTCCAGTTCGTCGCGCCGGAATTTCTCCCGGTTGATGGTGCGATTGTGGCCAGTCTGAGCCACGCCCTCACGCCAACTCCGCGAGCCGAATAGGCTGTGCACATAGATGCCCGGCACTCCGGCCAGGCTGAGCATGATGGCCTGGGAGGCCAGGAAGCGACGCGCCTGCAAGTCCAGCGACTCAGGCCCATTCGGGTCAGAGAGGGCATCAAAGTAGGAGATGTTCAGTTCGTAGACGCTCCGGCTGCCATCAGGGTGGACCCTATAAGAGACGAAGCCGCCGTGGGCGAGGGTGCGCTCGACCAAACTTTGGATCTCCGCCGGGCTGAGGATACCTTCGGCGGGCCGCACTCCGATGCCATCGTGGGAGGCGAGGAAGTTGAAAAAGGTGGTGCTATCGGAGGGGGTGGAGAGACCGGCAGCCCACCGGGAGAGATAGCTGGCTGTGCCGGAGTGGAAGGCATGGAGCACCAGCGGGGGCAGGGAGAACTGGTAGACCATCTGGGCCTCGTCTGAGCCATCGCCAAAGTAGGAGATGTTTTCCTGGTGAGGCACGTTGGTCTCGGTAATGATGATCACGTGGGGCGCGACGGCGTCGAAAATGGCGCGAAAGAGTTTCACTACCCGATGCGTCCCCTCCAGGTGGATGCATGTCGTGCCGATCTTCTTCCACAGGTAGGCGATGGCGTCCAGACGGATGATCTCGGCCCCTTTCTCGACGTACAACAGGAGGATCTCGATGATCTTCAGCAGTACGTCGGGATTGGCGTAGTTCAGGTCGATCTGGTCGGTACTGAAGGTTGTCCAGACCAGTCGCTCGCCAGAAGCCGCCTGCACAGGGGTCAGGAGGGGCAAGGCGCGAGGACGGACGACCTGCGAGAGGTCTGTTCCCTCCTCGACGGTGATGAAATAGTCGGCGAACTCGGGATTGTCTTTCAGAAATTCCTGGAACCAGCCACTGCGGGCCGAGATGTGGTTGATGACGGCGTCGAACATGAGGCGGAAGTGGCGGCCCAGGCGCTCGATGTCTGCCCACGTACCGAAGTCGGGATTGACGACTGTATAGTCGATGATGGAGAAGCCATCGTCGGAGGAGTAGGGGAAGAAAGGCAGGACGTGGACACCGGTGACGATACCCTTGACGTATTTCTCCAGCACCTCGGCCAGGGTCTGCAGCGGGGGTTTACCCGGCTCGGTTACCTGGTCGCCATAGGTGATGAGGATGGCGTCGCGCTCCGTCAGGCGTTCCTGGGGGGGTGGGCATTCCTCCGCTGTGGGGAGTTGGGG
>JAGGZG010000278.1 GCA_021162125.1 Anaerolineae bacterium | reverse complement strand
GGGAGGACCGGCCCTTCGACTGCGCTCAGGACAGGCTTCCCCCTTGCAGGCGGGGGACTGAGGGGGGGAGAGAAAGTCGCCCCCCTCTAGCTCCCACCGTTCCACGGGGGGAGGACAGGCTTCCCCCGGCGTCTCAAACGTTGCACAAATCAGGGAATAATGGTATAATGCAGCCCGTAGCGTTAAGAGGTGTGGGCAATGTCGCCCCACGAGATCCAGAGATGGAGGACCCACCGAGATGGACTTCGCGCTGACCGAAGAGCACGGGATGATTCAGAAGGCAGTGCGCAGGTTCGCTGAGCAGGAGATTACTCCAACAATCAGGAAATGCGGCCAAGACCAGATTTTCGACCGCAGTCTGTTGCCCAAGATGGCCATTCAGGGCTCTCTTGGGTATTTGTATGTCCTGAGCACATATACAAACGTGAAAACAAGTCATTGCTGTTGATAAACCTGCCGGGCAACTGAACGTGTTACGTGCTGCGTGTTGCGCAAAAATTGCTTGCAATAAAACGTAGCACGCAACACGCGATACGTAACAAGCAATCAGTCTCAGCCCATTTCCACAAACCAAACTGCGCTCAGTGTGATCATAATTCAGGGAAGGAGGACCGGACATTGCACGCCATAGTTTGTATTAAACAAGTTCCCGACACCACCGAAGTCAAAATTGATCCCGAACGAGGCACGCTGATCCGGGAAGGAGTACCCAGCATCGTCAATCCTTTCGACACTTACGCCATCGAGGAGGCTTTGCTCCTGAAGGAGAAGTTCGGAGGCAAGGTGACGGTGATCTCGATGGGGCCGCCGCAGGCCGTAGAGGCTCTCAAAGAGGCCGTGGCTATGGGCGCGGACGAGGCCATTCTGCTCAGCGACCGCGCTTTTGCTGGCGCAGACACCTGGGCCACGGCGTATACCCTGGCTAACGCCATCAAGAAAATCGGCGACTTCGACGTCATCCTCTGTGGTCGCCAGGCCATAGATGGAGACACCGGCCAGGTGGGGCCTGGCATCGCTACCCAGTTGGGCCTTAACCAGCTCACCTACGTCTTCAAAATCCAGGACATTGACTTCGAGAAGAAGGCTATTCGGGTGGAGCGGCTGGTGGAGGAGGGACGTGAGGTAGTGAGCTCTACCCTGCCCTGCCTGCTCACCGTCGTCAAGGACATCAATCAGCCTCGCTACCCCACCTTCATGGGCATTCGCCGTGCAGCGAGGATGAAAATCCCCACGTGGACGGCAGCCGACATGGACGTCAACCCAGACTTGATTGGACTGGCCGGCTCGCCGACTAAGGTGGTCAAGGTATTCTCCCCACCAGCCCGCGCGGGCGAATGTGACGTGATTGAGGCGGATTCCCTGGAGCAGGCCGCCGAGATTCTGGCGGATAAACTGCTGGCGGAGAAGATTATTTAGCCATAGGAGGATTACGTTGGCACTGCTAGAGATTAACCGTGAGGAATGCATCGGCTGCGGGGCCTGCGTGGAAGCTTGCCCCTTTGGGTCCCTGCGCCTGGATGAAGAAAATATTGCCGTCGTGGACGAGACCTGCACGGCCTGCGGGGCCTGCATCTCGGAATGCCCGGTAGAGGCCCTGAGCCTGCCCGAGGTGAAGAAAGTCGAAGTCGAAGACATCAGCGCCTACCAGGGTGTGTGGGTGTGGGTCGAGCAGTTCAAAGGCGAGGCGGGCTCAATCTCCTGGGAGATGACCGGCCAGGGCCGCAAGCTGGCCGACCGATTGGGGACGACGCTCACCGCCTGTGTGCTGGGTCACAACGTGGAGCACATCGCCGAAGAGGCCATCGCCTACGGCGCGGATCGCGTGTTCCTGGTAGATGACCCCACGCTGAGCGTGTATCGCACCGATCCCTACGCCCGTTGCCTGGTGGAATTGGTGCGCAAATACAAGCCGGAGATTTTCCTGCTGGGCGCGAGCTCCCGTGGGCGCGACCTGGCGGGCGCGGTCGCCACCCAACTCTACACCGGCCTGACCGCCGACTGCACCGGCCTGGACATTGAGCCCGACACCAACCTGCTGCTCCAGACCCGCCCGGCTTTCGGCGGGAACATCATGGCCACCATCAAGTGCCCCAACCATCGTCCACAGATGGCCACCGTGCGCCATCGCGTGTTCGAGATGCCCGTGCCCGATCCCACCCGCCAGGGCCAGATCGTGCGCGAGAAAGCGATCATGGGCGAAGAGGACATCGCCAGCAAAGTGGTGGATTTCATCGTGGAGGAAGGTGAGGTAAACCTGGCGGATGCCAAAATCATCGTCTCCGGTGGACGCGGGGTGAAAGGACCCGAGGGCTTCGAGCCCATTCGCGAGCTGGCCGAGGTGCTGGGTGGTGCGGTGGGCGCATCCCGCGCGGCAGTAGACGCCGGGTGGATTCCCTACGCCCATCAGGTGGGCCAGACCGGGCGCACTGTGCGGCCCGACCTGTACATTGCCTGTGGGATCAGTGGGGCCATTCAGCATCAGGCGGGGATGAAGACCAGCAAGGTCATCGTGGCTATCAACAAGGACCCCGAAGCGCCCATCTTCCAGATCGCCAACTACGGCATCGTGGGCGACCTGTTCAAAGTGGTACCGGCTCTCACGGAAGCGTTCCGCAAGCGGCTGAACAAATAAGAGCAGCTTATGAAATTACGAAAGTGCCCGGCACTTGACAAGTGCCGGGCACTTGACCTTTACAACACCCGCCAGAGGAAAATGGCGATCATCGCCAGGCTGATGAGGAATTGTACCACTATCGATAGCAACCAACCGGCCAACCATCCGCCGCTGGCCTTCACCGCCTCGCGCCAATCACCCTCCCGCCGCCAGGCCTCCATGCCTAGCACCCCCAATACTGTGCCGATCACCGCTCCCGGCAGGGAGAAGAACACCAGGCCGAGGAGCCCCAGCAGAAACCCGGTTAACAGTGACCACCACGATGCGCCACCCGCTTTCCCGCCCAGGCTGCTCATCCACAGTTCCGCCGTCACGCCCAACAGCCCCAGCAGGGTGAGCAAGGCCAGTGTCAGTGGCCCCACGTGAGTGAAGCCGTCGGCCACGGCATAACCCACCGCGGCCAGCCAGATCAGGGCCACGCCGGGCACCACGGGCAGGAAAACGCCTGCCAGACCCACCAGCATGACGATGAGAGCCAAGATGGCCCACCAGTCCACTTCCATGTCGTAACCTTCTTGGAAACCGTGGAAAGCCAACGCGCCGCCACCGAAACACCCCGCCATTATACACGGCATCGAGCCAGAAGGCAACAGCACCCCGGCTGACGGCATAGCTTCTTGCTTCTCGCGCCCATCTGTGTTAGAATAGGCACCGCTGTCCCAGGCTATGCACTTAGGAGACCGGTGATGAATCCACAAGCAAGTGAGTTTACGGTGGACGTGCACATTGCCCCGCAGTTCGAACGGCTGGTGGATGCCGACCTCGTCCGCCGGGCAGCGCTCGCCGTTCTCGCTCACGAGGGAGTAACGGGCCAGGGTGAGCTCAGCGTGGTGATCACCGACGACGACGAGGTTCACGACCTGAATCGCCGCTTCCGAGGAGTGGACGCCCCCACCGACGTCCTGGCCTTCGGCGAGGCAGGCGAGGAAGGCAGGGATACGGCCTTCGTCACAGCGCCAGATGCACCCATCATGCTAGGCGACGTGGTCATCGCCTGCCCGCGCGCTCAGGAACAGGCGGTGGAGGCCGGCCATCCCCTGGCCGCCGAGATCCAACTCCTGGTCGTACATGGCGTGCTGCATTTGCTGGGTTATGATCACGCGCAACCCGAGGAGAAAGCCGTGATGTGGGCGCGGCAGGACGAAATTCTGCACACCTTGCGAGAGGATAAATGCTGAACAGTACCCTTGTGGATTTCACAAAGTGGCTATGCACGGCTCACGCCCCTCTAGCTCCCCCCGTTCCACGAGGGGAGGACCGGCCCTTCGACTGCGCTCAGGACAGGCTTCCCCCTTGCGGGCGGGGGACTGAGGGGGGCGAATGACGAACCACAGACGCTTTGCAAAAAGCGCAAAACTACTATGCTGAGAATACTCGAGGAAGAAAGGTCATTATGGCTGATACCACACACGAGAGTCTGATGGAATCCACGAGCACGGCGGCGGAACAGTTAGCGCAGATACCCCCAGCCCAGCGCATTTTGCTTTTGCCCCACTGCCTGCGCGATAGTAAGAAATGCCAGGCGACTTACGGCCCGGATGGCCTGGAATGCAAAGCCTGCAAACCGACTTGCCCCATCAACCGTCTCCGCCGGGCCGCCGAGGAAGCCGGTTACGGCGGGGTGTGCGTCGCCCCCGGCGGCTCGTTGGCGGTGGAATACGTCCGCAAACACCGTCCCCGGGCCATCGTCGCCGTGGCCTGTCAAAAGGAACTGGAGATGGGCCTGGAGGAGGTGACGAAATTGGGGCAAGACCTGGGCTGGGACGCGCCGGTGGCTATGGTGATACCACTCCTGAAAGACGGGTGTGTGGATACGCAAGTGGACGTCGAGAAAGCGCTGGAGACAATCCGCCTGGGTGTGCCCCGACCTGCTCCCCGCTACGTTCTCGCCCTCGACCAGGTATCCGCCACTGACCGGGCCCTGGCCGGCGGGAAAGCAGCCAACCTGGGTGAGCTGCGCCACGCCGGATTACCCGTGCCCCCCGGATTCGTCATCTCCACAGCAGGCTACCGTACCTTCGTCCAGGCGAATGGTTTGGCGGAGCTGATCGCGAGCGTGCCCGCAGATGAGATTGCCGCGCTGTTCGCTGCCGCCGAGATTCCGGCAGATTTAGCAGAAGAGATTACCGTCGCTTATCGCGAGCTGAGTGCGACGGCGGGCAGCGACGACGGGCTGGCCGTGGCCGTCCGCTCTTCGGCGACGGCGGAGGACCAGGCTGATGCCTCCTTCGCCGGACAACAGGACACCATGCTCGACGTGCGGGGTGAGGCAGCTTTGCTCCAGGCAGTGAAACGGTGCTGGGCGTCACTCTGGTCGGCGCGGGCGATGGCCTACCGGCAGCAGCGGGAACAGGATGAAAAGGAACAACCAGACCCGGCGATGGCCGTCCTGGTGCAGCAGATGGTACCAGCCATCACCGCTGGCGTGATCTTCACCGCCAACCCGGTGACGGGCGACCGGGGGCAGGTGATCATCGAGGCCACGCCCGGCCTGGGCGAGGCGCTCGTGTCCGGGCAGATCACCCCGCACCGCTACGTCGTGACCAAAGAGGATAGCCGTCTAGTGGATCAGGAAACCGGCCAGCCGTTGCTCTCCGCCGAGCAGATTCGGCGTCTGACGGAGGTAGCCCTGCGCATCGAGTCCCACTTCGACGGCCCACAGGACATCGAGTGGGCCTGGGCAGACGATGGCCTGCACGTCCTCCAGGCCCGCCCCATCACCACCCTGCCCAGCCCATCAGCCGATGCCATCCTGTGGAGCCGGGTGTGGGGCGACGAATACTGGGCCGACGTGGTCTCGCCGCTGTTCTATTCCATTTTCGGGCAGATATTGAGCAAGAACATGCTGGCCGAGGCCCTGGAGGTGACCGGGCTGAGCGACATTGGCGGGCGGCCATTGCTGCGCCTGTATCGCGGTCACGTGTACTTCAACGCCGGTATCCTGCGCGATCTTTTCGAGCACGTGCCTCCTTTTATGCGCACCGATGCCCTGCTTAGTGCCCTGCCTCCGGAGGATGCAGCGATGGTGCGTGTAGCTCCCTTCCGCCTACTCCGTCGCCTGCTGGTCGAGGTGCGCCTGTGTCTCCTGGATCGGGATGGGTTGATATTTCGCAATTATCGCCGTCTGGAAGAATACGTCCCCCAACTTCTGGCCCGCCTGGAGGAATTAGACCGCTTTGATCTCAGCCATGCCTCTAACGAGGACCTGCTGGCCTATTTCGGCCAGATTGAACGTTTGGGCGTCAAACACCTGCGCCTGATTCGCTGGGGATTGGTGTTACACAACATGAGCCTGTACCAGCTTTTGCGCTACGTGCTGAGACGTTGGTGCGGTGACGACGGCACACTGCTGGCCAAGCTGCTCACTGGTTTGCCAGGGAGCAAGACTATCGAGACTAACAAGGCACTGTGGAACCTGAGCCGGGCTGCTTTGTCCAACCCGGTGGTGGCTGAAATCTTCCGCCAGACCGATCCCCAGGAGATTCTCGGCAGACTGGCCGGCAGCGCAGAAGGACGCCGCTTCCTGTTGCAGTTCACGCGATTCATCACCGACTACGGCCATCGCTCCATCACGCGCGACATCTCCAGCCCTGCGTGGGAGGATGACCCGACAATGGTGGTCAGTCTGTTGAAGGGGTACATCACCTCTGGCGTTGAGGTAGACCCCTACACTCTGGAGGCCCACCAGGTACGCGAGCGGGAGGAAGCAACGCGCCAAGTATTAGCCATGCTCAATGGGCCACGGCGGGCCTTCTTCAGACTGCTGCTTTCCTACACACACCGCTACATGGTCTTCCGCGAAAACCAGCGCTTCTACCTGGACATGATTTTCCTCCGCTGGCGGCGGGTCTTCCTGGAGATCGGTCGCCGCTTCCTGGAGCGGGGACTGGTGACGACCATCGAGGACGTGTTCTACCTGCGCCTGGACGAGATTGTGCAGGTGATCCGCCAGGGATGGGACGATGCCAGCGTGCCCGACCTGGTAGCTGCCCGCAAGGAGGAGTACGCGGCCTACGGCGCGACTTTGCCGCCAACGTTTCTGCGCGGCGAGATCGGCTTTGAGGGTACGTCGTTCCTGCCGGCGGGGGCGTTCCTTCGTGGCGTGGGGGTCAGTCCCGGCCGCATCACCGCTCCCGCGCGCGTCATCTCCAGCCTGGCCCAGTCGTATCAGTTGCAGCGGGGGGAGATCCTGGTCACGGTGAACACCGACCCCGCCTGGACCCCATTGTTCATCTCGGCGGGGGGAGTGGTGCTGGAGACGGGGGGGATGCTCTCCCACGGGGCCATCGTCTCCCGCGAGTACGGCATTCCGGCGGTGACCGGCGTGCGCGATGCCACCCGCCATCTCCGCGATGGGCAGATAATCACCGTGGACGGAAACCGGGGGATTGTTTCCTTGAGTTCCTAGCGAGATCGAAGAAAACAAAGTCAGGTTCGATGTGCACTTTTGACCCTCCAGGACGTGTTGCGTGGTGCGTGGTGCGTAATGGTGGAACGGAACACGCAGCACGCATCACGGCCTGTTAGCAGGTAAAGCGGCACAAGCGGAGAACTGTTTTCCACGCTTCCCATACGCACTCAGTGTGCCACAGGAGCGTCGATGATCCATCCCGACGATGAACTCCAACACCCGCCCGGCCCGGAACCTCTCTGGCGGGAGAGCCACTACTTCTTCTTCCACGACGAGCGTGCCGGGTTGAGTGGCTTCTCCACGATGGGCTTCCGCCCCAACGAGGGTCTGGCCGACGCGGGCTTCCTGCTGTTCCGCC
>JAGGZG010000235.1 GCA_021162125.1 Anaerolineae bacterium | reverse complement strand
GGAGCTGGGGGTGAGCGAGGGGCTGGTGGAGCAGATGCTGGAGGATTTGGCGCGCATGGGGTATCTTAAGCCTGTGGAGGGCCGTTACACCAGCCAATGCACCGGCTGTCCCCTGGCGGGCACCTGCGCCGCCGGCACCCCGACCCGGGTGTGGACGCTGGCGGAGAAAGGGCAGAAGGCAGCAGAGAGCAAATGTACCTCTGCCGGAGGGCGACTTGACGCATCCTAATACTTCGAGACGTTTAGGTCCTCCATCTTGCCAGTCGAAAGGAAGACCGCCCGCTCGCAGATGTTGGTGGCCCGGTCGGCGATGCGCTCCAGATTGTGGGCCACCCACAGAAGCCAGGTCGCCCTGGTGATGTTGCGAGGGTCCTGGAGCATGTAGGTCAGAAGCTCGCGGTAGACCTGGTCGTAGAGCGCGTCCACCTCGTCGTCCTCCTCGCAGATGCGTTTGGCCTCCTCCACATCCCGCTCGATAAAGGCCTCCAGGCTGCGGCGCAGCATGTCCACCGCCTTCTCGGCCATGCGGGGGATGTCAATGAGGGGCTTGAGGGGAGGCTCTCCTCCCATCATGATGGCGATCTTGGCGATGCCCTCGGCGTGGTCGGCCATGCGCTCCAGGTCAACGATGACGTGCAAGACGGAGACAATCGTTCTGAGGTCGCCGGCTATAGGTTGCTGGGTGGCCACCAACTGGATGCACTCCTCCTCGATGTCGAAGCGTTTGCGGTTTATTTTGAGGTCGTCGGCCACAATCTGCCTGGCTGCCTCCACATCCCTGTTCCTCAGAGTCTCCACCGAGCGGATGATGGCCTTCTCCACCATACTTCCCAGGACGAGCATCTCGTCCTGCAACCTGTGAAGCTCCCTGTCGAAACTCTGCCTCAACATTACCCTCTCCCGTTCTCCCATCCACAATTAATGGCAAAGCGTTTTCACGTCCAGTTTCCCCACTCTGAAGCAGGGCTTTTCAATTCTCTGTGTTTCCCTGCAACCGATGCTGTGGTAAACGAGATATTGTCTAGTATATATCCGAGGAGTAGGCGTTCTCTAACGCCTTTTAGCCTGCTCTCCGATTACCCAAACCGCCCGGTGATGTAGTCCTCGGTGCGCTTGTCCCTGGGGTTGGTAAAGATGTTCCTGGTCACATCGTACTCGATGAGTTCCCCGGCGCGGTGCTCGTTCATCAGCAGAAAGGCGGTGTAGTCCGATACCCGGGCCGCCTGCTGCATGTTGTGGGTGACGATGACGATGGTGTATTTTTTCCTTAGCTCCCGCATCAGTTCCTCGATGCGCAGGGTGGCGATAGGGTCCAGTGCCGAGCAAGGCTCGTCCATCAGGATCACCTCCGGCTCCACAGCCAGGGCGCGGGCGATGCACAGCCGCTGCTGTTGGCCGCCGGAGAGGGCCAAGGCGGACTTGTGCAGGTCATCCTTGACCTCGTCCCAGAGGGCAGCGGCGCGCAGGCTGCGCTCCACGATCTCGGCCAACTGCCCCCTGTTCTTGATGCCGTGGGCACGGGGGCCGTAGGCCACGTTGTCGAAAATCGTCTTGGGGAATGGGTTCGGCTTCTGGAAGACCATCCCCACCCGTCGCCGTAGTTCCACCACGTCTGTTCCATCAAAAATGTCCTGCCCATCCAGAAGCACCTGGCCCTCGACTCGCACGCCGGGGATCAGGTCGTTCATGCGATTGAAACTCCGTAGAAGCGTGCTCTTGCCGCAGCCGGAGGGGCCGATGATGGCCGTGATCTGGTTAGTGTAGATTTCAAGATCGATGCTCTGCAAAGCTCGAAAATCGCCGTAGTAGAGACTGTAATCTTGTGTCTTAAGTTTCATGGTTGTTCGTTCCATGCCCTTACTCCCTCACCGTCAGGCGGCGCGAGAGGCAGTTGATGACAGCATTGATCAGAATGATGCTCAGGATCAGGATGGCCCCTGTGCCCATCGCCTTGTCGAAGGCCCGCGTGTCCATGGCCAGGTAATATACGTGCAGGGCCATCGTCCGCCCCCCGGAAAGAAGCGAGGTGGGCATTTTATAGCTCCCCCCCAGGGTAACGTAGAAGACCGCCGTCTCGCTCACCACCCGGCCAACGCTGAGCACGATGCCGGTGATGATCCCCGGCAAGGCAGCGGGCAGGACGACACCCCACACCGTCTGCCATTGGGTCGTTCCCAGAGCCAAACTCCCTTCGCGGTAGGAGCGGGGCACGGCACGTAGAGCTTCCTCGGTGGCGCGGATGATGACCGGCAGGACGAGACAGGCCCCGGCCAGCCCCGCCGAGAGGAGGGAGAAGCCGAAGTGCATCGCCGTCACAAAGAGGGCGTAGCCGAAGAGTCCAAAGATGATGGAAGGCACCCCGGCCAGCGTCTCCACCCCGAAGCGGGCCAGGCTCACCAGACGGGGGATCAGTCCACCTCTCCCCTGCATCTCCCCGGCGTACTCCACCAGGTACACCGCCGCGCCCACCCCCAGCGGCGTGGCGATGGCGATGGTCAACAGCGCCAGGTAAAAGGTGGTGACGATAGTGGTAGAGATGCCTCCCTCGCCGGAAAGCCCACCCCGGGGCGGCATTAGCAGGAAGTCGAGGTTGATCACCCGCACTCCCTGGACGATGACGTAACCCACCACCGCCAGAAGCGCGATCACGGCCGCCAGCCCGGTCAGCCAGAGAAAGGCGAAAGCCACCTTCTGGACCAGATGCCGGCTGGCGAGATTCGACTTTTTCCGTGACACGGTTTTCTCTGGACTGGGCCTGCTAATGACGCTCAAACGTTCGCTCATCTCGCCCTCTCCCGGATCAGGAGATGGGCCGTAGTATTGACGATCATGATCAGCACGAAGAGCACCACCCCGGTGGCGAAAAGGGCACTCTCGTGCAGGCCCGTGGCGTAGCTGATCTCCACGGCAATGTTGCCGGTGAGGGTGCGGGCCTGGCTGAGAAAAAGGGTCAGGGGGTTGTTATCCAGCGGTTTGGGGAAGATGATCGAGTTGCCGATGACCATGATCATGGCCATCGTCTCCCCCAGGGCGCGTCCCACCCCCAGGATGATGGCGGCGACGATGCCGGAGCGGGCGGCGGGCAGAGTCACGCCCACGATGGTCTGCCAGTGAGTGGTGCCCAGGGCCAGCGAGCCCTCCTTGTATTCACGGGGCACGGCGCGGATGGCGTCCTCGGCGATGTTGGTGATGGTGGGCAGGATCATCACCGCCAGGACGATGGAGGCCGAGAGGAGCCCGAAACCGGTGTTGCCGGGGACAGGGACCCGCCGCACCAGAGGCACCAGCACCACCATACCGAAGAGACCGTAGATCACCGAGGGGATGCCGGCCAGGAGCTCCACCGCCGGGCGGACGACGGCCCGCACCCTATCTGGAGCTACCTCGGCCAGGAAGATGGCGCAGCCCAGCGCCAGGGGCACGCCCAGAAGCATGGCCCCCATGGTGACGAGGACCGAACCAGCGATCATCGCCAGCAGGCCGAACTCCCCCCGCTGGGGCCGCCAGACGCGGCCCGTCAGCAGGCTGCCCAGGCCGATCTCCCGCAAGGCAGGCAGACCCTCGCGCAAGGTGAAGAGGCCGATGAGGAAGACGACGAAGATGGAGACCAGGGCGCTGAGGAGCAGGAGGTATCGGGCGCTGCGATCAACGATTGACCGCGATGTACCCTTCCTCGACGACAATCTTCTGCCCCTCATCGCTGAGGATGAAGTCCAACCAGGCCTTGACCAGTCCACCAGGCTCTCCCTTGGTCAGCAGGTTGAGAGGCCGCACAACGGGGTAGACGCCGCTGGCCGCGTTCTCCACCGTCGCCTTCACCCCGTCTATGCTCAACGCCTTCACCGAGGGGTCGAGATAGCCGAAGGAGAGATAGCCGATAGAGTCAGGCGTGGTGGCCACCGTCGTGCGCACCGCCCCGTTGGAGGGCTGCAGGATGGCCGTGTCCACGATGGGCGGGCCTTCCTTGCCCATCACCATCTCCTCGAAGGCGGCCCGGGTGCCGGAGCCTTCCTCGCGGGAGACGACCACGATGGGCCTGTCGGGGCCGCCAATGTCTTTCCAGTTGGTGATCTCCCCGGCGAAGATGTCCCGCACCTGCTCCTTGGTCAGCCCGTCCAGAGGCACGTCTGGGTGGGTGACGATGGCGATGCCGTCGCGGGCGATGGTGTGTACCACCAGGTCGGGGAACTCCTGCAACTCCGAGTCCTTGACCTCACGGGAAGCTGCGCCTACGTCCACTGTTCCCTGCCCGGCCGACTTGACGCCGACGCTGGAGCCGCCGCCCTGGACGGTGATTTGCACCTGGGGATACTTGGCGCTGAAG
>JAGGZG010000104.1 GCA_021162125.1 Anaerolineae bacterium | reverse complement strand
GTCAGAGGATGGGCCTGCGCTGTCTGGAGTTCTGTGGCCGGGCTCCACACTGCTGGCGAGTTGCGAGCCAGGGCTTCAATCCTGGCAACCAACATTTGACGAGACTCCAGGCGATAGACGGTGAACGTTGGCCGCCCATCGTCGGTGTGGCGCTCACTTTGAGCCAAAAGTTGAGCCCCCTGTAACAAATCCCCCAGCGCAGGGTCAAGGGGGGCAAACTCCGGCAGCACATAGCGGATAGACTGCTCCCCTTGTGGAAAGATCAGGCAATGTCGAGCGTCAAACCATTGAATCTGCAAATCCCGACGCCGCAAAGTGCGACTTGGCAACAAGAGATGACGATGATCGTCGAAGGACTCGGAGATCCACACCGGATCGCTATCGGGGCTTTGGTCCAGGTAGTGACATATTTCAGTGAGGGTGCTCTGGTAGAGCACGCGCGTTTTGGGGTGCTGCGGCCAGAGTAAAAAATAATCCCGGTAGAACCACAGGAAATTGGCGGCAAACAACACGGCCAGACCGCCCCCTACAGCAGGCCACACCCATCGTCCCCGAACACGATGCTGGAGCCAGTCACCCAGGGCCACAGCCGAGAGAGCCGGGAAGACGTAGAGCACCGGCAAACAGCCAATAGCCCGGATAGTACTCGGCGAACGTAGGGTGACCATGCTCGGTGCCAGCGTGATCGCGAACCAGATGAGCAGAAACGCATACTTGGCCCGCCGCCAGCATACCAGGCATAGGGCTATCCCACCCCAGAACAGCAGCGCACTTACGGGATCAAAAACGGGCCGAAATGGGAGGTTGTACCGTGGGTTGTATTCCCCGCGCAGACCGAAAACCTTCAGCGTGGCCAGGGTGAATTCCAACACGGGTCGGGGGTTACCTTTCGCCAGATCGCGCAATGGCTCTTCTAGCTGATTTACCCGTGCCTCCACGCCGGGATGGGTGTGGAGATAATAGCCCAGCGGCAGGAAGATTAATCCGGCAAGTACCAGGCACAGTGCAAAGCCGGCCCACGTGCGTTTGAACAGGGAGCGCCGAAATAGGGCCAGGTAGCCGGCGAACAAGGCGAACACCACCGGAATCAGCCGGCTGGAGGGATAGGTGTACAAGCTGATCCCCAGGGAAAGCCCGGCCAGGGCGAAAGCAGCGTAGGCAAATGCCCGGTCACGACGAGAGGTGGCCAGCGATGAGCGGAAAATCCCCTGCCACAAAAACAGAGCGCCGAGGGCGGCGAACAGCGGCAGGGCAATGGCCCGCAATCCCACTCGACTGTAAAACACCGGCCACCACGAGACGGCCAGTCCAGCCCCAGTGATCAACGCCACCTTCACCCCAAAGAGCCTGCGGGCCAGGGCATAGCTCGCTCCCATTCCCAGCAGACCGCACAGCGCCGAGGGCAGGCGGATGCCAAGAGCATTATTCCCGAACAGCCGCACTGTCGCGGCCATCAGGTAAAGGTAGAGTGGTTCGTGGCCGTACCCGCCCGTGAAGTAAATCGGACGCGCGCCCCCCAACACGTCCTCGGCCATCTGGGAGTTGGTCAACTCATCGTGGGAGAGACCGTGCGGTACGTTTGCCAGATTATGCAGGCGGAGGAAGACGGCTACGCTCAGGATCACCAGAAGCAAGGCCAATTCGATCCGGCGGCTCATTTCCGGGTTACATTGAGTTTCAGCGGCAGATGTGGTCATGGTTCCATTCGATGGGGACGAGCAAGTGACGTAGGGGGAATCTCTTGCCGGCCGCGTGGGCAGTGCTGGATGCGCTGTTGGCGGACGATGGACAGGGTGGGCTGTTGGGTCAGGTGCCGGCGGAATACTGGCAACGTCCAATGACAACGACCTACGCCGCTGGAGCCAGCGACAGGCGGAACACGGGAGCCTGTCTCACCGGCGATTCAGTCTCTGGATCAAGGGCAAACAGGGTGTCCAGTACGCGCAAGTCCAACACGGTGTATCCACAAACCGGGCAGACCAGCGCCGGCAGGTCTTCAATTACAATGGGTTTTCCATCACGCACAAACGTATGCACAATCCGGCGCTGTTCCATCTCGCCGGGGCATCCCTGAACTACACATTTCATGACTTATGGCCTCCTCGCAGAGTTGGCGTGACCCACTTAGGGGGATGGGGCTCATACACAGTGATAATAGTGACCGGCAGGCCCGAATAGGACGCGACTATGTGCAGAGCGCGCCCGGCATCAGTCCGACCGTATATCAAGCACGATGGCCCCAGCCACCAATCCGGGTAATCCTCAATCAATTGTGCGTTGAGCATAGCCTCCTCTATCTCGGGGCGGGTGATGTGCTCAGCAAGCGCTTCCTCAGCCGCGTGTAGCGAAATCTTGAGTTGTTCTTCTCGTACCGCTCGCTTATACAGAGCTAGAATTGACGCTGCATCCAATTCCGCCCTCCGTTGGCGTAAGCGTTGACTGTATCTTCTCAATATCCTGGGGCAGGGGCAGTCTGGCGTCTATCACGCTCGCGACGGATTTGGCAATCCGTCGCCCAGCGGCTGGATCTGGCGATCCAGCCGGGGCAAGGTGTGACTTCCGCCCCTACTTTTTGAGAAGATACCGTTGACCACACTCCCACTTGATTATCGCTCTGGCTTTGACCACGCCCAGCAAGTGTATTATGCCCTGATGTGCCCATAATGTCAAGCCGGCAGACTTCTGCCAACGGACGCAATACTATCCAAAGCGAAGGGAAAAGTCAAGTCACTGATTTGGGAGCACGGTGATTATGGGATCGAGCAGAATCTGATCTCCGGTTATGCGCTGACCATCTGCATCAAACACCGGCAAACGCTCACCGGTCATCCAGTTGTACATCCCCACTTCCAAGTGATACGCGCCGGGTGGGGCATCCGGGGCAACTAGTATAGTATATTCGTCGTCTACTATTTCACCTTTGCCCCATTTACTCGTGGGGAACAAGCCTTTCAGGGGAAGCTGATCCATCTGTCCCCATACTTTCCCATCAGGGCCGAGCAAATGGGTAAACACTGACCAGTCCGTTTCCATACGAGTCTGTGCTTGCCAATAAAGTACGAGCTTCAACGTTTCGTCCGGATGGATAACGGTGTGGTCCATGTCATAGCCCAGCAATGCAACCTGTCCGTCCAAATCGGCGACTTGCACGTGAGCGATGTACAATGGATCGTCAGTCGAGGTTGGTGGATGGGTAGCGTGATAAATCTCTAACACCTGATCCTCACGTCTAAACTCTCCCAGCAGGTCGAAATTAGCCCGTACATAGCGATAAAACGTCGCAAAGTCTGGCATGTGGGATAGATGGCGGGCGAAGCTCTGAACATCAATGACGATCACCCTAACCCGATCATCCACAATCTCCTGAATCAACTCCGCGCCAGTGATCTGGCCGCTGGATGCTGCCCCGATAGATAGTGCCGCACCCAGGTAAGTCGAGCGCCGCTGGGCAAAGAAATTGAGACCGGGGAAATCTCCGAGCACGACGTCGTCCGCTGTCGAGTTCTCCTGAATGATCCTGGCGATGCACATGGTGTCATCTTCACTCTGATGGGCACGCATAAGGTCGGCCCTAATCCACGGCGCGGTCAAAGCGCTCAGCAGGACAATACCAGCTAACCATCCCCACCGTCCCAACTTGCCCACTACAGTATGTATCCCTAGTGCAGAAAGGAGAGCCAGAGAAGGTACAAGATAGAGAAGGTGACGGGGTCCGAAGTTCCTTGATAGAACCAGAAAAACCAGCACCGTTGGGATTTGGCAGATGATAAAAGTCCACCTGCGCGCTTTGAGTGAATCGCCTATCGAGGCGGCGAGGGCGATACCCACAAGGAGAGGATACATCGAGGCATACTCGGTCAGGAATCTCAGCCCTTTGAGAAAGACTTCCCACCGGCTTAGTCCTTGCCCCTGCATGAGATGGTGGCCTAACACTGCCTGAGGAAAAATCGGAATGACCAGATAGAACCCCGCAAAGACAGCGCCGACGATGAGGCCATACGGCAACACCAGGGTAAGGCTATCGTATAAAGCCTCGCGCCAGGTTTGATCTCTACTTACCCAATGCCACGCGAAAAATAGTGCAACTCCGCCGACATAGAACACCCCAAAGAACTTGCAAAGCGTTGCTAATGCGAAGCTCACACCGGATAGGGCGAGCATCCACCGCTGCCGATGAGACATAGATTCGACCATAAGATATAGGCCCAGCACGCCGAAGAACAAAAACAGGGCTTCGTTGCGAAAAAACCGCGATTGGCGATAGACTTCGGGATGCAGCAGATAGATGAGCATCCCCATTAGCGCGAGCGGTGAATTGCCGAACCTTTTGCCTAGGCCGAATATCAGACCACCGGTTGCGAAAGCCAACAGGACGGGCAATATCCGTAAAAGGAAAAGGTTGTGTCCTACCAGCTTCATCCACAACGCCCCCGTGTACAGAAAGACGGGCAACTGGGGAGTCAAAAAATCGCGATACGGCATCTCGCCCTCGGTCATGCGCCAAAACTGGTAAAGATACTCTCCCTCGTCGTCGTTCATCCGCCAGGCATCCAGATGATACAGGTAGCCAACCAGGGCCAGCAGGCACAGACCCAGGGCGACCCAGTGGGCGCGCCGGTCAAAGTGTGGGGATGGCGAGAGCTTCTCGATCATAAGTCTCTCTGCAGGGGGTAAAAGTCTGATTTCTGCGCCCTCCCCCGCGCTGCGGGGGAGGGCTGGGGTGGGGCAAGCTGAGTCCTGCCTATTGGGGTCTACTTGACCACGATGTTCACCAGCCGGCCGGGTACGTAGATGACCTGGCGCACGGTTTTGCCCGCCATGTGACGCTGCGCACCGGCGCAGTTCAATGCCAGTTCTTTGGCCTTCTCTTCACTGATGTCGGCCGGCACCTCGAGGCGGTCACGCACCTTGCCGTTGATCTGTACTACCAGGGTGATGACCTCCTCGGCAGCGATTTCCGGATCCCAGACCGGCCATGCCTGCTGGTGAATGCTGTACGGGCGACCAGTCCGTGCCCATAACTCCTCGGCGATGTGCGGGCAGGCGGGGGCCAGCAGCAACAGCAGGGTCTCCACTGCTTCCTCCCATACCTCAGTGCCGTAGAGTGGGGTCTCCTTGACCTTTAGCATGGCGTTGTTCAATTCCATCAGGTTGGCGATGTAGGTGTTGAAGGCGAAGTTTTCCATGTCCTGCGTAGCTTTGCGAATGGCCTGATGCACTTTCCGGCGTAGCGCCCGCGTCTCGGTTTGCTCGGCTTTTCCGGGTCCTTCGTATCCGGGGGCCAACACGCAATTCCACACCCGTTCCAGGAAACGCACTACTCCCTCGATGCCTTGCGAATCCCACGGCCCGCCCTGTTCCCACCGCCAGCCAAACATCAGGTAACCGCGCACCGTGTCCGCCCCGTACCGTTCCACCAGATTATCTGGGGCGATGACGTTGCCCCGGCTCTTGGACATCTTCTCGCCATCCTCACCGAGGATGATTCCCTGGTTGCGCAGCATGAGCATCGGCTCGTCGAAGTTCACCAGCCCCAGGTCACGCATGACCTTGGTGAAGAATCGAGTGTAGATCAGGTGCATGGTGGCGTGCTCGATCCCGCCAGTGTACACGTCCACCGGCAGCCAGTAACGTGCCTCGGCCGGGTCCACGGGATACGAGTCGGCGTGGAGTGTCTCACCCTCCATCCAGTACGGGCTGAGGTAGGCGTAGTGATACCACGACGAGCACAGGAAGGTGTCCATCGTGTCAGTCTCGCGCTCGGCCGGTCCGCCGCACTTGGGACAGGTAGTGTGCAGGAAACCTTCGTGGAACTTGAGGGCGTTCTCGCCCGAGGGCGGAATTTTCGCGTCCTCCGGCAGCAGCACCGGCAGGTCCTCGTAAGGTACGGGTACGGTGCCACACTGCGGGCAGTAGATGATGGGGATGGGTGCTCCCCAATAGCGCTGGCGGGAGATCAGCCAGTCGCGCAGCCGGTAGTTTACGGCGAACTTGCCGATGCCTTTCTCTTCCAGCCACTCGGTCACTTTCTGGACCGCCACGTCGCCCGGTGTACCGGTAAAGGGGCCGGAGTTGATCATCGTGCCGTATTCGGCGTGGAACAGCACGTCGCGGTAGAACTCGACGCCGTACAGCATTTCCATTAACGTGCGTGCCTGGCGCACGCTCGGCTCCAGTTCCTGACAGCGGGCCAGGATCTCCTGATCGGCCTCGATGCCGTCAAAGGGAACCACTCCATCGTCGAAGATGAAGACCCAGCGCGCACCAACCACCTCGATCCAGTACCCTGATTTGACGTGAGCGCGGGCCAGTTCGACGTAACGATCAATTTGTTCGCTGCCGTGCAGGGTGACGAGCAGTGCCCCGTCCTTTTCCTCGAACTGGATGCCCGCCGCTTTCAGCTCGTCCGCGAAGCCCGCGCGCATCGAGTCCGGTACCACGAAGCTTTTGGCCACGCCGTCCGTGCGGTCAATCACCGGGATGATGGGCAGGCCGAACCTGAGGGCGAATTCGAAGTCACGCTCGTCGTGGGCGGGCACGCCCATGATCGCGCCCGTGCCGTAGGTCATCATCACGTAGTCGGCGATCCAGATGGGGACGCGCGCGCCGTTGACCGGATTGATCGCGTAAGCGCCGATGAAGACCCCGCTCTTTTCCTTCTCCGTGCTCAGGCGCTCGATCTCGCTCTGGCGGGCGGCCTGGAGTTTGTAGTCCTCCACCGCCTGGCGGTATTCGGGCGTGGTCAGCTTGTCCACCAGCGGGTGCTCCGGGGCCAGCACCATGAAGGTTGCCCCCCACAGAGTGTCCGGCCGGGTGGTGAAGACGACGATGCTCTCACCGCCCTCACCCCCCGTCTCCATCTCCCTGTCCGCGGGCGCGATCGGGAAAGTGACCTCGGCCCCTTCGCTGCGACCAATCCAGTTGGTCTGCATAGTGACCACCCGCTCCGGCCAGTCAATTTTACTGAAGTCGAGCAGTTCATCGGCGTACTCGGTGATTTTGAAGAACCATTGGTCCAATTCCTTTTTGATCACCGGTGTGCCGCAGCGTTCACAGTGACGGTCCTCGCCCCACACCTGCTCACGAGCCAGAGTGGTGTTGCACTTGGGGCAAAAATCCACGGTGGATTTCTTGCGGTAGGCCAAGCCCGCGTCGTAGAATTTCAGGAAAAACCATTCGGTCCACTGATAGTAGCCGGGCAGGCAGGAGATGGCCTCCCGTTCCCAGTCGAACATTGCGCCCATGCTGCGGAGCTGACGGCGCATTTTTTCAATGTTGGCCATCGTCCACTTGAAAGGATGGATGCCGTGTCGGATGGCTGCGTTCTCGGCCGGCAAGCCGAAGGCGTCGAAGCCCATTGGGAACAGGACGTTGTATCCACGCATGCGCATGTAGCGTGCCCGTGCATCCGAGGGGGCCATCGCGTACCAGTGGCCGATGTGCAGATCGCCGCTGGGGTAGGGGAGCATGGTCAAGGCGTAGTGCTTGGGTTTGCTCTCGTCAATCACCGAACGGTAGAGTTTGTCCTCTTCCCATTTCTTCTGCCATTTGGGTTCAATCTCCTGAGGAATGTACCGGTCGGTCTTTGGGGTAACCATAATCTATCTCCTCCGTCGCCATTTTATCCCGACGCCGATCCCAACGTCTGTATCATGATCAGCAATCCCCCACACATGAGCAGCAGCTCTGGCAGAGCCGTGTGCCAGGTGCGAAAGTAGTACCGCACGTAGTATTCCCAGCCGCGCACGTCATCCGTATGCACGACCCGTGGAAACAGGCTGTACTGGGTGCGGTCGCCCGCTTTGGGCCACTTCCACATGATGCCGTCGTCCGTAGCCCAACTATCCAGTGCCAGATGCAGAATGGTCAGCAGGCCAAACAGCACCACGGCGTGGGTTGACATAAATAAGCGCAGCACAAGTGTGATCAGAAAGTAGAAAAATGGTGTGTGAGTGAAGAACTGGTGATGGGTATTTCGCGCGCGTAACCGCCAGTTTCTGGTCAACGCCAGGATTAGAGGGGTGTCCAGGTCTGGCAGGATTCCGATCAAGCCCGCAAGGCCCAGGCTAATGGGAGTGACTTCGCTCTTGAAGACGAGTCGCTCCACCGCGTAGGCCGCTGCGACGCTAGCTCCAATGTGGCCTGTAAGGGTCATGGATGCTTCTTTGTTATGCTCCTCTCGCTAGTCTTGGCCCGTGTGGGTCAGGTGACTCGCCCCCTGGTTTGCCTCTACCCCCGCTCTTCCTAGATAGGTCATCGTCTTACTTGACGTAAGTCAACCATCCGTACTTGTCCTCAGCCTCGCCGGAGGTGATGGCGAAGAACCTCTCCTGCAATCGCCTGGTCACTTTCCCACGTTTGCCATCACCTACTGGGATGCGGTCAACGGAGCGGATCGGGGTGATCTCCGCCGCCGTGCCGGTGAAGAATACTTCATCGGCGATGTAGAGCATCTCACGGGGGATCAATTCCTCCCGCACCTCGTAGCCCAGCTCCCGGGCCAGGGTGATGATACAGCGGCGGGTCACGCCGGCCAGGATGGACGTGCCTATTGGTGGCGTGTATAGTGCACCCTGATACATGAGGAAGATATTTTCCCCGCTCCCCTCGCTGACGTAGCCGTTTACGTCCAGCCCGATGCCCTCCGTGTAGCCGTTGACCGCAGCCTCCATCGTGATGAGCTGCGAGCTGATGTACTGTCCCCCGATCTTGGCCATGGCCGGGAAAGTATCGGGGGCCATCCGCCGCCAACTGCTGACGCACACGTCCACTCCCTGCTCGATAACCTCCGCTCCCAGGTACTGTCCCCATTCCCAGGTGGCGATGACGACCTCCACTGGGCAGGCGGTGCCGTTCAGGTGCAAGGTATCGTAGCCCCAGAAGATCAGCGGTCGGATGTAGCAGGCGCGGTGTTTGTTCACCCGCACGGTCTCTAGTATGGCCCGGCGCAACTCTTCTTTGGAGTAGGGTATCGACATCCGGTAGATCTTGCAGGAGCCGAACAGGCGATCCAGGTGATCGTCCAGGCAGAAGACGGCTGGTCCCTGGGGCGTCGCGTAGGCGCGGATGCCTTCGAACACGCTGGAGCCGTAGTGCAGAGCATGGACGAGGACGTGCACCTTGGCCTCGTCCCAGGGCACAAACTGGCCGTTGAACCAAATCTTGTCCGCTTTCTGAATGCTCATGTTGATTCCTCCTTTCAAGGTATGCTCAGCGCGATTTCAGTGCATCACGAGATGCTTCCATGCTGAAGTCGCCCGAAACAAAACCCCTTCGCCTCAGGGACGAAGGGGTCTCCGTGGTACCACCCTGATTGGAGAGCATCCCGTGTACCTGGGATGCTTCCCGCTCGCGGCCCGTTAACGGGGGCTAGTCGTCGCCGGTTACTTGCTGTGCTGGTTGCTCGTTATCCGCTTTCCACCAGCCACCAGTTTCACCGGGGCAGCTCCCAGGCGAGTTCGGCCTTTGACTGCGGCGCTCCCCCTGGGGCGCTGTGCCGGGCTTCCACCAGGTTCGTATGCCCGGCTCTCTGTGGGGGATGGCCTACTACTCCTGTTCACAGCCTTTGTTATGTTGTCGAGGACTGTTTCTGAGAACAAAAAAACTGATGGTTTATCGTCGGCGACAAACCGCACGCCACAAGCCATCAGTTGCTTGCAAACTTGGTGGAGCTGAGGGGATTCGAACCCCTGACCTTCTCAATGCCATTGAGACGCGCTCCCAGCTGCGCCACAGCCCCACGGTTTTGACAATTGCCTGCGACGGTTGCCGCCTCATGCTGGTGGAGCTGAGGGGACTCGAACCCCTGACCTCATCAGTGCGATTGATGCGCTCTCCCATCTGAGCTACAGCCCCGCCGCTTACGCCGAATAGTATAGCGCAGAATGGGGAAGTTGTCAAATGTTCGTTGGCCGATTCAGTTTTTCTCCGCCTCAGGCACGTCTGCGATGCCCAGCCAGAAATGGTGGGGGAGAATGTTGTGCGCGCCGATGATGTGCACAGTGCCACAGTGTATTTCCCGCTGGCCGTTCACCTGCCCGTTGTTGACGTAGCACACGGTCGGCGACCGTCCGAACTTCTCCCGGTAGCGTTTAGCCGCCAGTCGCACTTTTTCCTCAAACGTCTTCTGCGGATCGCTATCGAACCACATCCATCCCACTTTCATGCTCACTTTTTGCATGGCTCACCTCGTTCTCACTCTCCCGCAGTCTGCGAGAGAGTCACCGCTCACCTGGTCAGTACCTTTTCCAGGTGCCAGGTGTTGCCCACCAAATCCTGGTACAGGTCAAAGGTGCCCTCGGCGCAGCGCACGCGAAAGCAGAGGCGTTGCACACGCCGCCGTAAGCGGCCCCGCGAGACCGTCCAGCAGCGCTCGACGGCGTGCACGTCGTAGCGCCGTCCCCGCCACAGGAAAGTCTGTGGAAAGTACCCAAATCGCTTCTTCTGAACCTCTATCGGCTCGTCGTAGGTCTTCTTTCTCATGCGATTCGCTCCTCATTGCAGCAAGGCGCTCTTCGACTCCACTCCGTTCCGCTCAGAGGGCCTGCGCTCGTTTCCCAAAAGGGTGCGGTGACAAACAGGCAGTGCGATGGAAAGCTTCAAACAAAAAGAACACCCGTTCTGCACTTATATTATACAGAACAAGTGTTCTAATGTCAAGAGGGAGGAGTGAATTTTAAGGTGGGCAGTTCACTGTGCTTTTCGCACTCGCAGACGGAACCCCTCGCGGCCAACCACCTTCACCCGCTCTCCGGCGGCGATGGGCCCGTCCTCGGCGGTTGCGTTCCAGCGTTCTCCCATCAGGAAGACGACCCCGTCAGGGTTCAGGGCAGTGCGTGCTTCGGCGGTGGCCCCGATCAGCGCCTCCGCGCCGGTGGTGACCGGCCAGGTTTGGGCGCGAACCGCCTTGACCACCACGAAGGCGAAAAAGCCACCGGTACATCCGGCGATGGAGAGGATCAAGGGCCAGGGGATGCGCCCTGAAGTTGATTGGAAGATGAGCACTGCGCCAAAGATGAACGCTATGATGCCTCCCGCCGTGAGCGCCCCGTGGGTAGGGGCTTTGATGTCGATGATGAACAGCACGAAGGCCAATACGATGAACAGCAATCCGGTGTAGTCCACCGACAGCACTCCCAGCGCGTACAGGCCCAGTCCCAGGCAGATGACGCCGATGATCCCGGCTGCGTATCCGCCTGGGCTGGAGAGCTCGAAGATGATAGCGTTGATCCCCAGTGTCATCAGGATGAAGGCAATAGTTGGGTCGGTGATGGCGTGTAGTAGACGTTCCAGAGGGTTCATAGCGATGGGATGCACGTTCACCCCGGCGGTGTGCAGAATCGTCTCTTGACCATGCACCTGCACGGTGAACCCGTCGAGTTGGGCCAGTAGCTCGCCGACGTCTCCGGCCATGAAGTCAATCACCCCCGCGTCCAGAGCTTCCTGGGCGGTAGCTGCTTTGGCCTCCTCAATCGCGCTTTCTACCCAGGCCACCGCCTTTTCACCGCGCCGCTCGGCCAGGGAACGGGCGCTGGCCATCAAAATCTCTTTCTCCTTCTTTTGCGCGGTCTCCGGTAAGTCCTCACCCTGCATGCCTACCGGGCTGGCTGCGCCAATGGAGGTCTCCGGGGCCATGGCGGCCACGTGCCCGGCCAGGGTGATCAGAGTCCCCGCAGAGGCAGCCCAGGCCCCGCGCGGGGCTACGTAGACCGCCACCGGTACCCGTGCTTCTGCTATTCGTTGCACGATGTTTTTGGCCAGGCTCACCGAACCGCCCGGCGTATCCAGTTGTAGGATCAGGCAGACAGCGCCATCCTCCTCCGCCGTGGCGATCCCCCGTTCGATGTAAATGAGCATCGCTGGCGTAACCGGACCTTTCGCCTGGACCATATCCACGTGGCCTATTCCCTGCGCTGTATCCACGATCGCTGAGGCTGTCCACAGCAGGGCAACGGCCAGCAGCAGCTTGAGTTGCCATTTCTTCCTCACTTACACCACCTCACCTCGTCCGGTAATGTACCTTGTGATCCATAACGCGATCTCCTGCCGCAACCAATCCAGGGGACGCGGATGAACGCGGATT
>JAGGZG010000246.1 GCA_021162125.1 Anaerolineae bacterium | reverse complement strand
TTGAAATCGCCTCTAGAGGGCTTGCAGCCGAGCGTCCACCTGCGTGGACGCGCCTGTCCACGCAGGTGGACAGCCAGCTTTAGCTCCTCAGGCGCGGTTTCAACCGCTGGCCTGAGTAGTAACCTCCATCGAACCTCATTGAACGCCCCATAACAAATCACGCCACCGGAACCGTTCCAGCGACGCGACTCCATAAAAAGGGATGCGCAGACCGGGCAGAATTCGGATCGGGATGGATGCCCAGAGACGCACTCCTCAATACGCCGGATTCACTCACTCGACCGGGACTAAGCGCCGTGTTCCTCGTGATATTTCATCGCGGCCTCGATGTCCTCCTCAGTCAGCCCCTCATAGGCGGCGATGATTTCCTCGGTCGTCAACCCAGCGTTGACCATCTCCACCACCGTCCAGACCGGCACTTCTATGCCCTTGATGTGCGGCACTCCCAGCAGAATATCGGGGTCCACTACAATTCGGTCATTCATGTCCCGCTCCTCACCGATAGAGTCTGTTCGCTTTGACGACGACCCGCCCTTCCTCCATTTGCACCTCGGTGAACTCCAGCCATTGGTAGGTGTCGGCCAGATAGCTTTCGTAAGCGCGCGTCAGCAGACTGATCAAACCATCGGCCAGTTGGCCAGGGATAGGTAGCCCACCGGCGGATACGGACCTGATCTGCGGGCGGAGTTGGCCGTTCTCAGCCAGGATGGAAACAGCTATAGTGACTTCGGCCTCAAAGGGCTCGGTTATCTTGCCGCCTATTATCCCCATGTCCTTCAGAAGCCATACCTGGGGGTCTGAGGCAAAAGTAACGTAGTCGTTCACATAGGCCACCAGGAACTGGTTCAGTTCCTGCTCCTCGATCTCCAGGCGGAACTCCTTCTCAGGGCTGTCCAGTGCTGCCTGCCCTTTCTCGATGAGGGGCTGCATATCGGGAGTGAAAACCTGTTCGGTGGAGACCACGGCCTCGGAGGAAATATTCGCCCGCTGGCCCATCGTCAACTCCACGCGCTGCTGGCCCACGGTCACAGTGGCGCTCCCCTGCTCGACATCAATCCGAGTAGATCCGTCCTCGGCGACCTCCACAGCCAGCCGCGCCCCACGGACGACAGTGGACGCCGTGGGAGTATCCACCCGAAAAGTGGAGGCCGGGTCCACGAAACGCACGGCCCGCACCCACGTGCGACCGGCCCAGGTCTTGAGCACTACGTTGGCCACGCTCCCTCCACGGCGGGAACTCACCTCGACGACGCTGACATCGGTATTCTCGCCCAGCTCAACCTTGGAAACGTCGAAGAAAACCAACGTAGCCCCAGAGAGATCCTCCGTGCGCACGCGGTCGTTGTCGCGCACCCGATCGTAGTTCTGAGCGACCTGCCACTCCGTAGTGCCCTCTTTCTGCTTCTGGACGACCCCTTTCAGATCCGTGAGCGTAGCCACACTGGGAAAAGCCACCACACCTGCGAGGAGATAGCCCACACAACAGAGGATAGGGAGCGCCACGACAGCGACAACCACTCGCCGCCGCCTGGTGCGGAAGAGGAAGCTGTCTCCCAATCGCCGCCACAATCGAGCCCACGGTTTTTCCTGCGGAGCAGGTACAGGTTCAACCCCGGCCACGTCTGATGCCGGCTCCGCAGGCAGGGAGCTCTCCGCGCCTGGTGGATTAACCGACACTGGCTGTTTTCCCTCTTGAGCCATTGTTCGCTCCTTTGCTCCCCCCTGCGCACCTTCATCCTGATGGCGACAATTCTATTATACCGATTCTATCTGTTTTTGGCAAGGTGGATTGTTGCCTTCATAGAGATCGTGATTGGCTGGCCTTCAATCCGACCAATTGGCCCTTGACAGCGGGTCGAAACGCTGCTATACTGGCTGTAGAAGCATCCAATAAGGGAGATTGGTCGCCATGTTGGTCCAGTTGGATAGAACCAGCCCGGTACCACTTTATCTGCAGATTAGCAGCCAGATTCGCAAGCTCATCCTGACCGGTGCACTGCCAGAGGGCAGCCGCCTGCCGCCCCAACGCGAGTTGGCCTCTACATTGGGAGTGAATCGCACCACGGTGGTCAACGCTTATCAGGAATTGGCTGCCGACGGCCTGGTGGACGCCACCATCGGGCGGGGGACGGTGGTGCGGGCCACGGCGTCTCCGGCCCAGCCGGTTTCACCAAGCCCCCTACCCTGGGCGGAGGTTTTTTCGCTGCGCACGCGGGCCACTTGCGACCCGCTCATCCGTGACATGATGACCCTCTGCGCCCAGCAGGACGTTATCTCCTTCGCTGCGGGTGTGCCCGCCCCCGACCTCTACCCGTTGGACACTTTTCGCATGGTGGTGGACGAGGTGCTGGCCCGGGACGGGCGCACGCTCCTTCAGCACTGTCCCACCGAGGGGCACTTTCCCCTGCGAGAGTGGCTGGCGGGGCGCATGACCGAGCGCGGCGCGCACGTCTCGGCGCGGAACGTGCTGCTGCTGGCCGGTTCGCAGCAGGGGCTGGACTTGGTGACCCGCCTGTTGCTAGACCCCGGCGACATCGTGATCACGGAGAGTCCCTCGTACCTCGGTGTGTTGCAGGTTTTCCGAGCGGCGGGCGTGCGTTTGCTCACCGTCCCTCTCGATGAAGAGGGAATGCGGGTGGACCTGCTGGAGCAAATCCTGGCCCGCAGCCGCCCTAAATTGATCTATACCCTGCCCACCTTCCAGAACCCCACCGGCGTGACCCTCAGCCTGGAACGGCGGTACCAGCTCCTGGCTCTGGCCCAACGTTATCAGGTGCCCATCCTGGAGGACGATCCCTACGGCGAGCTGCGCTATGAGGGGACACCGGTGCCCACGCTGAAAGCATTGGATCGCTACGGGCACGTCCTCTACCTCAGCACCTTTTCCAAGATGCTGTTCCCCGGCCTGCGATTGGGTTGGCTGGCAGCGCCGGAGCCGGTGGTCGAACGGTTGGCGTTGATCAAACAGCTCACCGATCTGCACACCAACACTCTGGGCCAATGGGCCCTGGCTGAATTTTGCCACCAGGGATTGCTGGACGAGCACCTGGCGCACCTGCGTGAGGTCTACCCCCGGCGGCGGGACGCGATGAGCGCCGCTTTGGAACGCTACTGTCCGCCAGGCATGACGTGGAATCGGCCCGAGGGGGGCTTCTACCTGTGGTGTCGCCTGCCGGAGGGCTTACACGCCCGCGAACTCCTGGCCGAGGCCGCACGGAGGCGGGTAGCTTTCACCGTTGGCGACGCCTTTCACGTGGACGGCGGCGGGCAGGAGTGGATGCGCCTGAACTTCACCTGCCACACGGAGGAGGCCATCACCGAGGGAGTGAAGCGATTGGGCCAGGCGATGGAAGCGCTATTGCAGAGACAGCGTGCGCAGCCCACCGAGAGACTGTCTCTGAGACCGATTGTCTGAATCCGTCAGCAACTAGCAACCAGTACAGTAGATTGGAGGAGAATATCATGGAAAGGGAAACAGGTACGGAAACCGTGAAGCGCGGATTGGCGCAGATGCTCAAAGGCGGGGTGATCATGGACGTGACCAATGCCGAGCAAGCCCGCATTGCCGAGGAGGCCGGGGCCTGCGCGGTGATGGCCCTGGAACGAGTGCCAGCCGACATCCGCGCCCAGGGCGGAGTGGCTCGCATGTCCCCACCAGAGAAAATCCTGGAGATCATGGAAGCGGTGACCATCCCGGTGATGGCCAAGTGTCGCATCGGCCACTTCGTGGAGGCGCAGGTACTGGAAGCCCTGGGCGTGGACTTCATTGATGAGAGCGAAGTGCTCACCCCGGCCGACGAGGAGCATCACATTGACAAGCACGCCTTCAAAGTGCCCTTCGTGTGCGGCTGTCGCAACCTGGGCGAGGCGCTGCGGCGCATTGGCGAGGGTGCGGCCATGATCCGCACCAAAGGTGAGGCTGGCACCGGCAACGTGGTGGAGGCCGTGCGCCACGCACGGGCGGTATTGGGCGAAATCCGCCGCCTGACCACGATGGCCCCCGAAGAGCTCATGTCCTACGCCAAAGAAATCGGCGCGCCCTACGCACTGGTGTGCGAGGTGGCCAAACTGGGACGCCTGCCGGTGGTTAACTTCGCGGCGGGAGGCATCGCCACACCTGCGGACGCGGCGCTGATGATGCAGCTCGGCGTGGACGGAGTGTTCGTCGGCTCCGGCATCTTCAAGAGCACCGACCCGGCACGGCGGGCCAAGGCCATCGTCGAGGCCGTGACTCACTACAACGATCCGGCGATCATTGCCGAGGTGAGCAAGGGGCTGGGTGAAGCCATGCCCGGCCTGGAGATCGCCGCTATCCCTGCCGAGGAGCGTCTGGCGGTACGCGGGTGGTAGAAAATGCGCATCGGCATCCTGGCCCTGCAAGGGGCCTTCATCGAACATGAGAAGATGTTGTGGCAGCTAGGCGTGGAGGCGGTCGAGGTACGCCGACCAGAGCACCTCGACCGTCTGGACGGGCTGATCATTCCCGGCGGAGAGAGTACGACCATCGGTAAACTGGCCGTGGAATACGGGCTGCTGGAGCCAATCCAGGAAATGTCCCGCGCGGGGAAAGCGATCTGGGGCACCTGCGCTGGCCTGATCCTCCTGGCCAGCGGATTGAGCGGCGGGCGGGGCGAGCACAAAGACCCACCCCTACTTGGATTGATGGACCTCACGGTGGCCCGCAACGCCTTCGGGCGACAGGTGGACAGCTTCGAGACCGACCTGGTCGTTCCGGCACTGAACGCGGTGAGCACCCCAGACGAGGCTGGTCGCCCATTCCACGCAATATTCATCCGCGCACCGCGCATCGAGTCGGTGGGGCCGGGAGTGGAAGTGCTGGCTCACCTGGAGCCTGCCCTGAGCGAAGTCGAAGGGGACGGCACCGTCGTCGCTGCCCGGCAGGGTCACTTGTTGGTCACTGCCTTCCACCCGGAACTGACGGCGGACACGCGCTTCCACCGTTATTTTCTGAGTCTGGTGAGCTGAGATGGTCGCCGCAGAAATCCCACAGCAGGCCCAGCGGGGCACACTCGCCGACTTCCGCCGTGGGCTGATCGCGACCGCTCCCCTGGTGCCTGGCGTGGTGATGTTTGGCCTGCTGTACGGAGTGATGGCCCGCCAGGTGGGTCTCAGCCCGTGGGAGGCATTGGCCATGTCGTTGATCGTCCACGCCGGATCAGCGCAGTTCACCGCGCTGGGAATGTGGGCCAGCGCGGGGACGTGGGCCATCGTGCTGACCACGCTGGCCATCAACCTGCGCCACCTGCTGATGGGAGCCTCGATTGCGCCCTACCTGTTGGGGTTGCGCCAGCGCTGGCGGGCACTGCTTGCTCTGTGGATGGCCGATGAATCCTACGCGGTGTCCATCACCGCCTACCGCCAGGGAACAGGGAGCGCGGCTTACTTCCTGGGGGCCAACGTGGGCATCTACCTGGCCTGGCCGACAAGCGGTCTGATGGGCGCACTGGTGGGCATGGCTCTGCCAGATCCGACCCGCTACGGACTGGACCTGGTGTTCCCCCTGGCTTTCCTGGGCCTGCTGATGGCCTTCATCGAGGATCGAAAGACAGCGGCGGTGGCAGTAGTGGCCGGGTTACTGGCGATAGCGGGCAGCCAAATGCTCTCTGGGCAGTGGCATATCCTCATAGCCGGGCTGCTGGCCAGTCTGGGGGGCATCGCCCTGGAGGAGGTAGAGCGGGCATGGGGACGGCGCTGAGAATCGCGGGCATGGCCCTGGCCACGTTCTTCACCCGCTACGCGATGATCGCCCTGGTGGGCCGGGAACCGCCGGTGCTGTTTCGCCGCTGGCTGCGCTACGTGCCTGTTGCTCTGCTGGCCGCACTCATCGCCCCGGCGGCGCTCTCCTCTCCTGCCGGAGCGGGTGTCCACGGAAGGTGGCTTGCGCTGGGCGTGGGCGCGTTGCTGGCCTGGCGCACCAAACAGGTGCTACCTTCACTCGTCAGCGGGCTGGTGACATTCTGGGCTCTGAGTATCTTCGGAATATGATGGGTCACCCAGAATCACCCTTGCCCCCCAACCTTAAACCCGAACCCACCCTACGACAGCCCATACAGCTCGCCGTACTTGTTCTTGACGTAGCGGACGAAGGGCGCAGCGTCTAGCGGCCGGCCCGTAACCCGCTCGACCAGCTCGGCAGGGGTGAACTTCCGCCCATGCCGATGGATGTGCTCGCGCAGCCAGCTCAAAAGCGGGGCGAATTCACCTGCCTCGATCTGCGCCTCCAGGTCCGGCAGATCGGCGCGGGCCTGATCGAAAAACTGCGCCGAGATGAGGTTGCCCAGCGAGTAGGTGGGGAAGTAGCCCATCAGCCCCCACGCCCAGTGAATATCCTGCAGTGCCCCCTGCGCATCGTCGGGCGGGACCAGGCCCAGGTAGGTCTCCATTTTCGCGTTCCACGCGGCGGGGACTTCGGCGATCCCCACCCGGCCCTCCAGGATGTCGTTCTCCAGCTCGAAGCGCAGCATGATGTGCAGATTGTACGTCACCTCATCGGCTTCCACGCGGATGAGCGAGGGCCGGACCTTGTTGACCGCGCGGTACAGTGTCTCGGCGTCGGCGTCGGCAAGCTGATCCGGGAAAGCGGCCCGCAACCGTGGGAAGAAGAACCGCCAGAAGGCGCGACTGCGGCCGACCAGGTTCTCCCACATCCGGGACTGGGACTCGTGGATACCCAGTGAGGCACCCTCACACAATGGCGTGCGGTCTAGGGCCAGGCTGATCCCCTGATCGTATAGCGCGTGGCCACCCTCGTGTAACGTCCCGAACAGACCCTGGGCCAGGAAGGTGCGATCAATGCGCGTGGTGAGCCGCACGTCCGTGGGCGAGAAGGCAGTGGTGAACGGATGCGTGGACTTGTCCTGTCTACCGTGTTCAAAGTCGAAGCCGATGAGCTTCAGAACCTCGATGCCGAGCTCCCACTGTTTGCCCTCGTCGAAGTCGCGGTGCAGCACCGCATCGTCCACCGCGTCCAGGTTGGCGGTGATGGCTCGCAACAGCGGCACAATCTCCGCCTTGAGCTCGGTGAAGACGGCCTCCACCTGCACCGCCGTCATGTCGGGCTCGTACTCGTCGAGCAGGGCGTCGTACAGACGGTCCTGATAGCCCAGGGCCTCGGCCTTCTGGATGAGCAGCCCGACGATTTGCTCCAGGTGGGGGGCGAACAGGGCGAAGTCCGATTCCTGGCGCGCCTTGGCCCACACCGGCACCGCCGCTGAGGTCGTCCTTGCCAGCTCGGCCACCAGCTTCGGTGGGAGCTTGCAGGCTTTGGCATAATCGCGGGCCGTGACGCGGATGAGGCGGGCGTCGTCGGAGTCGGGATCCAGATCGGCCGCCGGCCCGGACAGATCCTCCAGCAGCCGTCCTATCTCGTCGCTGACGAACAGCTCGTGGGCCAGCCTCCTCAGCGTGGCCAATTGTTCGGAGCGGGCCTTCGCGCCGCCGGGGGGCATGTAGGTCTCCTGATCCCAGCCCAACAGGGCCGCCGCACTCCCCAGGTCACTGATCTCGGCCAAGCGGGTTTTCAGTTCTTGTAGTTTATCCAGCATCAACACGCTCCTTAATACCATAATGGGTAACTGCTCAGGCTACTTCTGTTAGCGATTGAAATCGCCTCTAGAGGGCTTGCAGCCGAGCGTCCACCTGCGTGGACGCGCCTGCCCACGCAGGTGGACAGCCAGCTTTAGCTCAATGCTGCTAAC
>JAGGZG010000310.1 GCA_021162125.1 Anaerolineae bacterium | reverse complement strand
TACCAAGCAGGGTGAGCGCGCTGATGGCCATTCCCACCTGGAATGTACGCGGCCGGTAGCGGAATTCGACGGTGTGAGCCCCGGCAGGCACACGCACCGCTCGAAAGAGCACGTCCGCCCGCAGAATGGGCACTTCCTGACCGTCCAGCGTTGCCTGCCAGCCGGGATAGTGGGCGTCGGTGAGCACCAAATAACCCTCGCTCCCCGCGTCCACCTCGACGACGACCCTCTCCGCCGAGTACACGGTGATGCGCACCTGGTCTGCACCGGGGCCATCGCCGGACAAAACCGGCACCTCATAGCCCGGCCTCCGACCGCAACCAAACTTGGACGCAGATAAGCGCTGATGAACGCTGATTTTTATGTTTTTATCTGCGTGAATCTGCGTGAATCTGCGTCCGAAAAATTCTCGCGGACGATGCAAATGTTGTGAGGCAATTCTATAGCCCGTTTCCGCCGCCAGGAGAACCTCCTGCCCCGGTTCGAATGCGGCGTCGGCCATCGCTGCCAGCGCCGCCTCATCGCTCTCCACCACACGCGCGCGGTGAACGATGAAGGCGCGTGGCAGATTGTCCAGGTTCTCGTAGATTTTCACGTCGCCGGAGTGCACCAGCCGGAAGCGCCCCGATGTGGAGACGATGACCGGTTCGCTGGCCCCGGTCCGCGCGTCAATCAAACTCAGACCGCGCACGTGTAGCCGTCCCTCCGGGGCCAGGTAGCGAATGACGATCCGGCGGCGGATGGCGGCCGGGCCCAGCTCCAGGCGGGTGATGTAATCGTTGCCGGCGGGGTTATCCCGCCAGTGACGTCCCACCCGCGCCTGGCGGTGGGCCACGTCACCGGCATAGAGTCCCTCGGCGGTATCCGTCCCGGCGCGGAGCACGTGGCGCTGCTCTCGCCCGCCGGCGCCGGTGATCAGCACCTCGGCAACCGGCGTGCCGTTGGGCAGGCTGCTCCCACCTTCTAAATACGAAACCAGGCCCACCGAGGTTGCAGCCAGTGACGGTAGGTCGCCGATAGTCATCTCAGGTGCAGCATCCTCGCCCAGCACCGCCTGGAACTCCAGGTCGTAGAACACGTCGTCAATCCACACGTCGTACACCTTGTCGGTGATCACGTACTTGACGTTGAGCAGGGCTAGCAGTCGCGCCGGTGGTACCTGGGTCAGTTGCTCGCGCAGGCGGCCATCGGGGGATAGTGCCTCTGCGGGGAGGAAGAGCCGCTGCATAGTCACGTAACGACGCAGGGGGAGCACGCCACCGTCGTACCCATCCACGCTGGGGATGCGGTAGAGCAGGGGAAGGTTCGGGGCCAGAATCTCCTTGCGTTTGGCCGCTACCACGTAATCGTAGATGGCCCGCTCTGGCAACTGACCAGCGAACATCTGCCGTATCTCCGCCAGATCGCCGGGATCGTAGGTGATCCCCGACATGCTGAGGAAGCGATACGGCTCGCCGTCCCGCTCGGCAGCCAGGATGTGAGCCGGGGCGGTGCGCAGCGAGGTAAGCGCCTCCGGCGCAGTGGGATGATTGTAGGGCAAGGCCCAACTGGCGACGAAAAGCTCCACACAGACGAGAACAAAGTACAGGGAGAGCCAGCCGCGTCGCCGCCAGAGGATCAACCCCACCCCGACGATGGCCAGCGCACCCCAGGTGACCACCGTTCGCCAGCCAGGCCATTCCAGGAACAGCGCCGCCCCCATCCCGACCACGGCTATGCCCGCCAGCCATCCCATCCGCCGGGGATTGAGGATCGCTCTCCAGGCCTTGACATTTGCGATTTGCGATTTGCCATTCGCCATTCGCAATTCGGCATTCGCAATTCGCCATTCGCAATTCGCAATTCGATCCATTCCCACTCCGGCCAGCATCGCCCCGCCGAAGGCGTAGAGCAGCATCCAGCGAGCCGGGGCGCGGAACATGGCGATGCCGGGCACGAGCTTGTACAGCAGATAGTAGAGCGGGTTATATCCCCCCAGTGCCAAGAACAAGCCTAGCCCGGCCAGGACGATGAGCGCCGGCCGGCGCCGGTTTTGCCCACATAACACCCCCACCCCGGCCAGCAGCAGGGGCAGGACGCCCAGATAAGCGACGAACTCGGTGAAAGCCTCGCTACCGAAGGCCTGCGACAGGTCTACGCCGAAGGGTGGCAGCAGGGTGTAGGCCAGCAGTCGGGGCTTGAGGGAGAAGGACGCCGCCTCGCGGTAGGGCAGCCCTCCGGCGCGCACCGAGAGCCGCGAGAGCTCCCAGGTGGGCACGAGCTGCATCGCCGCCCATCCCAGGCCGAGGGCAGTCATTAGAGCCAGCACTCCCAGGCATCGAATTGCCGCCGGAACGAGCATCCTGAGCGGAGCATAGCGAAGTCGAGGGATGCCTTCGCTTGCTTCCCTAAAATGTCCGGTAGAGAATCCCTGTCTGGCTTCAGTCCCCAGCGACACCAGGGCGTACACGCCCAACCCCGCCAGGCAAAAGTACGACGACTGCGCGTGCCCGGCCAGGAATTGCACGCCGACCACCACGCCACCCAGCAGCACCGCCGGCCCTCCACCCTTCCACCCTTCCAATCTTCCACCCTTCCAACCTCTCACTGCCCGATCGTACACCAGTAGCAACAGCGGCAGCCAGGCCGAGGCGTTGAGCTGATTGACGTGCTCGACCTGCGCCCCCAGGAATCCGCTGCCGGCGAAGACCATCCCGGCCAGCAGCGCTGCCCAGCGAGAGAGCCGCAACGAGGAACGGGCGTACAGGTAGGCAAAGACTCCGGCCAGGGCCACGTGCAGGATGATGGACCACGACACCAGCCGGGCGGGGGATAAACAATCCAGGGCCAGGTTCAATGGATAGAGCACGCCGGCCTGGGAGTTGGCCAGGAAGGGCACGCCCATGAACAGGTAAGGGTTCCACAGCGGGAGGTGTCCCTGCCGGATTGCCTGCGCAGCGTAGGCGCGGTAGGGGTAGAAGTAGCAGAACACGTCCACCCCGGCCAGGATCAGGTTGGTGAAGGCCAGCTTCCAGAAAAAAGCCAGGGTCAACGCGACCAGGGCCAGCGGCGCGGCCAGATCACCTGCGCGACGGATTTTCATTGTCGTCACGAACCCCCTCAGTCTAACCGGTGTCCCTCCGGTTTGTACTCTCCCCTCCTGAGGGATCAAACCGGGGATCGCTATAGCTGGCTCCGGCATCTACCTCCGGCGGCTGCTGCCTCTTGAACTCTCCCGCTTCGACGAACCCCGTGAACTCTCCCGCTTCGACGAACCCCGTGAACTCTGCCGTCTCGATGAACCTCTTGAACTCTGCCGTTTTGATGAACTCCTTGATCTCTCCCGGCGCGATGACCCCTTTGAAACCGACGAAAGCGATGAAACAGACCTTCGCTCCGCCCGGCGTCGTTGGCGAGATCGTTCAGCCTGAACGGCGCGAATTCTCTGGCGCGCCTGGCGTTCCGCTTGCTCCGCGTAGCGTTGTGCCTCATTTGCCTGCTGGCGAATACGGGCCAGGGCTGACTTAGTCGCGTTACCGAGTGAGACAGCCAGTGGCAGCGTGCTTCGCGCCCGCTGAAGCGCATGACGTCCCGCGCCACCCGCATCGGAGTCACGCACAGACCGCTCGGCTCTTTGCACCGCCGCTTGCGCCGCGCTCACGGCACCCCGCGCTGCAATGAGGCGATCATTGTATTCTCTGCGGTTGGCAGCAATTCGTTGTAATGCCTGGTCAGCCAGTTGGCTTACCTTGTCGTAGGCAGCGATGGCAGTGCGTAGCGCTTTCGCCAGGGCACGATCTTCCAGAGCAGTGAAGGCCGCACGCGCCTGCTGGGCCTGGGAAAAACCGTCCGTGACCCGCTGGACGAGTTTATTCGTTTCCGCTGTCTGGGCCACCGCCGGCAACGCTCTGGCCTGGGCCAGGCAGCGGTTAACTTCATCCCCCGCTTTTCTGGCTGTGGTTTCCAGCTCTTTCTGCAGGGTATTGATCTCCCGTACCTGCTCGCTGGCGGACGCATACGCGGCAGTCGCCAGTTGGCGAGCTGCTGCCTGCTCATTGATGGCGGCGAGGAACTCGCGATCCTCCATCAACTGCCGTGCCTCGATCAGTTGGCGGCGGGCCTTCTTGATTTGCTTATCAACCTCTGGCCCGATTTTGACATCTTCCTTATCGCGGAGAGCCTCCGCCCTGGCCAAATCCGCCTCTGCCAGGCGCAACGCTTCCTGGATGTGCGCTTCGGCGGCCTGCACTTCGGCCAGATGGTTCACCACGGCCAGGAATTGTTGCTCCGCCTGAGCCAGGTCCGCAAGAGCCTGGGCCAGCTTATGCTCCGCCTCGGCAAATTTCTGCTCCTCCATGCTGTTGAGCCGGGCAATCTGGTTGATTACGTCCTCGCGCAGACTCTGGAGTGTTTGCGTGGCCTGGGCCATGCCATCGGCGACGTCCGCCCAGTTACTCTGGGGATAGGTTTGCAACGTCTGCCAGGCGGGCTCAACCTTACCTGCCTGGTACTGCTCCACGCGGGACACCTCGTCGCGGAGGTGCTGAAGCGCGGCCTCGTTCTGCTCGTGCAGCGATTGCCACTCCTGCGCTCCAGCGAGAGCCCGTTGGCTGTCGGCGTTGAGTTCCTCTATCCAGGATGCCGCCGCGACGTAATCACCGGCGGTCATCTTCTGCGCGATGGCCTGCACGTCCGCTTCGACCTCTTGCAGGTCGTCCGCCAGGTGATCAGGCCGGTAGCCCTGGGCAGTGATAGCGTCAATCCCGGCCTGCCGGCGTTCGTGATCGCTCATGGCCGTCACGAACGCCCTGACTGTCCCGATGTCCCGCAGGATGCCGGCAGTTTGCTCCATAACGCGGAGAAACAGCTCTTGTTTTAGGGCAGCCTCTGCCTTGCCCAGGCGCTCGTCAATGCCCGCGAAGAGTTGTTTCTCCGTCAGTACGAAAGGGGAGGGCACGTCCTCCCCCGCCTCCCGGCGACGGGTTTTGGCTTCGGCCAGCCGCTCGGGTGCCTCTCGCTGGGCCTCTTGCAGTCGTGCTATCTGGGCTTTGACCCGATCAATGTAGCCCAGGATGCCCTCGGCGTCGCTTTTGGCCGGGTCCACCATCATCAACTCGACTTTGAGCGGCATACCGGTTAACTCACGCCGGATGCCATCCAATTGCTCGGCCAGTTGTACGTCAGCCGCTTCGCGGTCCAACACCAGCATCGGGTCAAGCAAGGTGCGCAGCTCGTCGTCGGTCAGGGCCAGGATACGCTCGCTGTTCCCGACGAAGGTCACGTAGAGCATCTCCCAGTCCCGCACCCTCTGTTCGAGAGGGCGTTTCTCCTGTACGGACGGGTCAATCAACTTTTGCCGCAGGTCGAAAGCATCGTTCAGGGCGGCCTGGCTACGGCGCAACCACTCACGGACGTCGGTGCGGATTTCTTTGTAGCGCTCTCCCCCATAGGCGCTGAACAATTGATAGAGCACCGTCTCCTCGGGCGTATCGCCCTTGAGCAACTGGCCGCAGGCGTTCAGCAGGTTTGATGTGCGTGCCCGCAAGCCTTCCAGGTGGCGCTGCAACTTCATGCGCTGCCGGACGCGGCGGAGCACCGGGATGATAGCTACAAGAGCCAGCACGAGGCCACCAACTGCCAATACACCAACCACCAGGGCGATGAGCCCCACTTTTATCCGGTTTATCCAGGGGGAAGGAGGTGGGTGATTGATTTCATAGGAAGTGCTCAGGGCCTGGACGAAGGCGTTGGTCGGGTCGCCGGCGGCAATGGCATTGCGCATCTGGCTCTTGATCTGAAAGATGGCCTTGTCTGCATCCAGTGCCGTGCCGAACAACCGCTCGCCATAAGTCACGCTGTAGGCCCAACTCAGATCGGTGGCGGTGCTGGCCTCCAAAGCCAGGGCGTTTTTATCGAAGCTGTCCGGCTGACTCAGGTCACGGAGACCGGCGTCGGCCTCGGCCTGGTCGAGGAAGGCGAACCAGTCATCCTCACTTTCAGGACGATAGTCGGTCAGGAGGATGAAGACGCGGAAGCCATCATCCGCCCAGGGTCGGGCGGCGTTGCAGATAGCGCCCGCATCCACCGGTTGGTCAGTATCCAGACGGATGTCCGCGTAGGGGCATTCGGGTTGCGACTGAGCGTGGGCTGCCGTCCCCAGGGCAGCTATGACTACAAACAAAGCCAGTGCGTTCAGCAGCTGCCTGTGATTCATTGAGTGATCTCCTTGTTGCTCGCCGATGTATTGTCATTCCACGCTGGTTACGTCATAGGTCGCGGGCTTGGAAGAAGCTGGCAGCAGTGCGTCAGATGGCCGTGCCAGCGGGTACAATGGCGTTCTTGGGGACGACGACAATCCCGTCCCGGATGACGTAATTTTCTTCTTCCTGGTCCGGCTCTCCCTCGTGGGAGCGGATGATGACCCCTTGCCCGATGCGAGCGTTTTTGTCAATGATCGCCCGTTCGATGTGAGCGCCCTGCCCAATACCCACGTGAGGCCGTCCCAGGCGACGATTTTCCGCTTTTTCGGACTCGTCCTCGTAAAAATCAGCGCCCATCATCACCACCCGACGTAACCGCGCTCCTGGCCGCACCACGCTGCGCAGGCCGATGATACATTCCTCGAGATCTGCGTCGTACAGCCGGCAACCCTCCGGCACCACTACCCGTTCCAGCCGGCAGCCGTCTATCCGCGAGGGAGGCAGGAAGCGGGGGCGAGTGTAAATGGGCCGGTGTGGGTCGTAGAAGTCGAAAGGTGGATCAGGTTGGGTCAGAGACAGATTGGCCTCGTAGAAGGCGGAGACGGTGCCGATGTCCTCCCAGTAGCCATCGAAAGGGAAAGCGTAAACGCGCACCGATTCGATGGCCGCCGGGATGATGTGCCCGCCGAAATCGTCACCGCTGTTCTCTTCCAGCAGGCGGGCCAGCACGTCCATACGGAAGACGTAGACGCCCATCGAAGCCAGATAGGAGCGCTCGTCACCGTGGCGGCTCTCCAGCCCCTCCAGTGCCTCTGGACCCTGGGGCTTTTCCCGGAAGGCGACGATGCGCCCCTCCTCGTTGGTCTTGAGGATGCCGTAGCGGGGAGCTTCCTCCGCCGAGATGGGAAGGACGGCGAGGGTGACGTCGGCCCTGCTTTCCCGGTGAAAACGGACGAACTGGCTGTAGTCCATCCGGTAAAGGTGATCACCAGCCAGGATCAGCACATCCCCCGCCCCCCGGCTAAGGAAGCGATCCACTTGTCGGCGAACCGCGTCCGCCGTCCCCTGGTACCAATCGGTGCTGGTCAATGTCTGCTCGGCGGGCAGAATCTCGACGAAGCCACCGGAGAAAATATCGAACTTGTAGGTCTGGTAGACGTGGCGCCGCAGGGAGGCCGAGAGGAACTGGGTAAGGACGAAGATGCGGGTGAAGCCGGAGTTGATACAGTTGCTGATGGGGATGTCAATCAAGCGATATTTACCGGCGAGGGGCACAGCCGGTTTGGCTCGCAATTTGGTCAGCGGGTAGAGGCGGGTTCCCCGCCCACCCCCAAGCACGACGGCCAGTACATTTTGGCGTGGCATTATGTCCCTCCTCGTATAATATGTCAGTAGTTTTGCACTTTTTACAAAGCATCCGTGGCTCGCCACTCGCTCCCCTCAGCCCCCCGCTCACAGGGGGGAAGCCTGTCCCATATGCGTTAACTTAAAGCCGCCGGGAAAGGCCCTCACCCCTCCCCCTGGCCCCACTCTCCTGTCGTCCCGACCGAAGCCGAGGGATGGACGGGAGAGGGGGTGAGGGCTACACCCAATCTCTACGATATGCTGCCGGTTCGCCGCTACCCGAGTAACGGCGGCACCCGCGCGGTCAAGCCGTGCAGACGGGCCTGGATCAGTGTCCACGCCGAGAGAAGTGGGTTCATGGGCACCATCGTCACCGGCGTGATGCCCATCAACCGGGCCTGGTAAGTGGTGTTCAGCATCAGATCATTGTGCTCGTTCACGGTGTACACCTTGCGGCCGGGATAGCGCGCTCTCAGCCAGTCCGCCACCTCACCCACCGCACACGGCCCCACGACCAAAACATCCCCCTCGAGACCCTCCAGTTCCCCTTTGTCTACTCCCTTGCCAAACACCAGCGTCCACCCACCCTTGCCGCCGTAGTCGTTGGTCAACATCTCCAGAATGCACTCGCTGTTGCCCTTACAACCCTCCACGCACGCCCGTTCCTTCCCCTCGACGATGCGCACGTCCGGATGAAAGCGGCGTAACAACGTGCAGGGGTACTTCTCGGTAAAACGGCTGAGCGGTACACCAAGCACCTCGATGTTCGCCAGATCGCCCTCTCCCAGGCCCCACTCGGCGACCAGCCGCAAATGCTCGACCTCGGCGACGTTGTAGCCCAGCACGCGCGCGCCCACGACGTCCACCGCCAGCGTATCGCGCCCGCCGATGAGCAGGTTCATGGGCACGACGCACTCGTCGAGCAGAGTTGTCGTCGGGAAGTGGCCGTGGATAGTGGCAGTCAGTCCCTCGATGAGGCAAAAGTCCGGGCGGATGAGGTCGTAGAGGGCTGCCAGGCGACGGTGCAGTGTGTCGTGAGTGTGGCGAGTCATGCGGTCGGCGTGGACCGGGAACGCCTGCTGGTTTTTGATGCCCAGCGTTACTGTGGTCATGGAGTGTGTCTTGAGCTTGGGCAGGTTCAGATAGAAATTATTGCCCCTGTGGACGACGAGGTCGTCGTACAGGCGACGGGGGATGCGCGTGGGCTCGTCCTCGCCGCGCAGGGTGACCGCGACTGTTGGTCCTTCGTCCAGATAAACGGCCTCCGCGCCATAGCGCCGGCACAGGGCCGCGTAGCCGGTGATCCTGAACACCAGGCGGGTGAAGTTGCCGCCAGTACAATTTTCCATCACGGCCAGTCGGGTGTACCCGTGGTCGCGCAAGGTAGCCAGCAGTGCTGCCAGCACGCGGGGATCGGTGTGAGTCTGCGGGGAGAAGTGGATGCCGTTGGGTTTGATGAACACTGTACTTTCGCGGGGGATCACCGCCTCCACGCCCCCAAAGGCAGCGAAGATTTCCTCGATGCCCTCCGCCAGCGTTTGCTGGCTTACGTCTGCGATGGCCACTTTCTGCAAAAGTCCCCTCCTTCTTCTCCTTTTTCCTTGCTTCAGCCACCCAACCTGGCGATCATGTCCTCCAATCGCTGCAAGTGCTGGCGCTTATCCTCCCGCAATGCCTTCAACAAACCGACGGTCTCTTCGTCGTCCGCCAGGGCCGCTATCTGCTCATCGTACCATTCAATCGCGCGGGTTGCACCTCGCTGCAAGAAGCGGAGCTTAGCCAGCGTGGTGCGTTGTGTGCTGGCCTTGATTCTCAGTTCCTGCGCGCTTTGCCCTGGCTGGCTTTCCGGCTGCACCGCACCGCCGAGCTGGCGGATACGCCTTGTCAGGCTGCCGATCGTCTCGCGCTCGGCCTCGATCAGCGTCTTCATCAAGGCTTTAACCTCATCTTCAGTAACTGTCTGCTGGAAGTCATGGTACACGCGGATGTAGGCCAACTTGAAGCGTAGGTTGCTCTGCAACTTGGCGACGATGGTCGTTGGGCTGGTCACAGTGCACTCACCTTTCCATTTTCGATGTGTCGAGCCACGAAGTCGGCCACGTACTGGGCGAAGCGATCGAAGTCCTCCAGATAGTGTTGCACGATGTAGTAGACCTTTTCGGGATCAACTTCCAGGTAAAGATGCACATCATCCCGCCGATGATCTCCAGGCGCAGGTCGAAACAGGTATCAGCGTCCGGCGTACCTTCTAATAACACGGCAATATCCACATCGCTAAGCGGGCCAGCCTTCCTCCGCGCCTGGGAACCAAAGAGATAGGCCAGGCCGACACGGGGCAAGTCTGCGAAGTACGTATTGAGTTGGTCAGTGTATTGGGCAATATCAAGCACCGACACGGTACACCTCCCCTTGCCTCGAAAGCGAGCAAGTTATAGCGTGGTGCGAATACTACAGACAACCACCGACTAGGAGCGACTCACGATCCCATTATAACATCCCCCGCCGAAAAGTTCAACATTGATGCTATAGGCGGCGTCGTACTCGTAACTCGTTGACCCGTTACTCGTCGTTATCGCCAGCCGGTTGCCCACGACGTCGTAGGTGTAGGTGAAGTTCTCCCCACCGGAGTAGGCCGCCGAGGTCAGACGGTAGAGATCGTCGTAGCCGTAGTTGATGGTCACCGTCTGGCCCAGGATCATCTCCACGGCCTGGGTGCGGTTGCCCACCGCGTCGTAGGTGTAGGCAAAGCTGGCCGCGGGGACGCCGTTGCCGTCAGCGTGCACTCAATGTCATTAAGATAAGACCTCCGAGGTCTCCGGTGGAGACTCACAGGTGCAAATTATGCCGTATTTGCTGCAAATTCCCGTTGCGCAAGGGCCGCACAAGACCTCGGAGGTCTGGGCGATTCCTTAACTTAATGACATTGAGCGTGCACTAGGGAGAGCAGGCGGTGGGCAGCGTCGTAGGCGTAGCTCACCACGCGCCCCAGGGGGTCGGTGAGCTGGGTGATCCGTCCCTGGCCGTCGTAGGCCAGTGTCAGCGAGCGTCCGACCGGGCCGGTGATGGTTGTCAGATTGTCGCCGGTGTAGGTCAGGGTGGTGGTGTTGCCGTTGGAGTCGGCCAGGGATGCCAGGCGGCCGGTGGCGTCGAAGGTGTAGACGATCTGGTCGCCGCGAGTGAGGGTGTAGGTGTCGTCTGGATTGCGCACCAGGGTGGCCCGGAGGCCCGGCCAGGGGATGAAGGTGTCATCGCCGTTGTCGTTGAAGGTCAGGCGCGAACCACGCGGGGCCATCAGTGTTACTGTATCGCTGACGACTTCCAGGTGCATGTTGTAGTTGTGCGTCCAGCCATGGCCCAGGGGACCGGCGTAGGTATCGAGGGAGTTGTAGGAGCGCTCGAAGGTGAGGGGCAAGCCACGGGTGTGGATAGTCACGTCCACCTCCTAGTGGGTGAAGTTGCCGGTGCGGGTGTTCACCGGGTGGCCGGCGAAGCCCTGTGGGTTATTGGCCAGGCAGGAATCTTCGGGGGCGAGGGTGCGGTCGGGAGGGATGAAGGAAGGAAGCTCGGCTGCCAGAGCCAGAACGTTGGTGTCATATGTCACCGGCCCGCCCAGGGGCAGGGAAGCATTGGTCCAGCTCGCCCCTCCATCCAGGGAGTAAGCCATCAACCGGTTGTTGCCACCCAGATAAACGGTTCCCTCGTACCCATCCACGGCCACCGCCCTCACGTCGGTGTTCCCGGCGTCGAAGACCTGCTGGAAGCCACTGGCTCCGGTCTGTGAGAGGTAGAGACCGGTCCTGGCTACCAGCCACAGTACCCCTTCCCGCACGGGATCGGCCATGATCTGGCGTTGTTTGGAGATATAGAAACTGCCGGCGGTCCAATTATCCCCCCATCGGTGCTTTCGATGACGGGATTGCTCACTGTTCCGTCGAAAGTCCCGAAAAGGTGAAGCAGATCGCTCCACAGGCCCGTCACGTGACGGTCGCTATCAGCGTAATCCCGGGGTCAGGTACAGACTGCCTCCCAGGTCTGGCCGTGGTCCCCACTGCGCCAGAAGATGCTACGGTGGCACTGTGTCAGTGGGTAGTTATATAGGCTGTAAGCCGGTATCAGTACTTGAGAAAAGTCGGTGCTGCTGCCGCGTCGTCTGGACGTAAACGTCCAGGCTGAGCAGGCGAAGAGCGCTGAAGAGTGTGTCGGAAAACTCGCGTTATGTCACAACCCTCCTGTGCATACATAGATAAAAGTTGACCATAATCGCAATTTTTCGATACACTCTAAAAGCGGGCTATTGACCCGTCCAGGCGGCGATTCAGGGCGCTTCCAGCGCCCTTCGACTGCGCTCAGGACAGGCCCTTCCGCTGCTTAGCC